>JAFAIV010000274.1 GCA_019236545.1 Actinomycetota bacterium
CCTCGGTGGAGACGAGCGCGATCGCCACGCTGATGGCGAGCGCCCGGCCGGGGCTTCCCGTCAGCTGCTGCGCGGCGGCCGCGGGCGTGATCACGAGCGTCAGGACGAGCAGCACGCCGACGACCTGGATCGCCTCGGCCGTGGTCAGCGCGAGGAGGAGGAAGACCGCCACCGACAGCCGCCGCACCGGTACGCCGCGCGCCGCGGCGATCTCCGGGTCGACGCTGGAGAAGAGCAGCGGCCGGAAGAGCGCCGCCACAGCGGCGAGCACGAACGCGGCGACGATCGCGAGGTTCCGCAGCTGCGAGTCGCTGACGCCGACGATGCTCCCGAAGAGCAGGTTCGTCGCCTCGGTCGCGTAGCCCTGGTAGAGCGAGAGGAAGAGGACGCCGACGCCGAGCCCGAACGCGAGCACGGCGCCGATCGCGCTGTCGCGCTCGCGGCCGCGCAGCGAGAGGACGCCGAGCACGCCGCCGACCGCGAGCGAGCCGACGAACATCCCGAGCACCGGGCTGAGCCCCGCCGCGAGCGCCCCCGCCGCGCCGGTGAAGCCGAGCTCGGAGATCGCGTGGACGGCGAAGCTCATCCCGCGCGTGACGACGAACACGCCGATCACGCCGGAGACGACCGCCGCCACGCCGCCCGCGAGCAGGGCGGTGTGGACGAAGTGCTGCGCGAGCAGGTCGGAGAACAGCTAGTGCTCCTCGTCGACGTGGTGGACGTGCGTGTCGTCGGGCGTCCCGACGACGACGACTCGGCCGCGGACGCGCAGGACGTCGACCTCCGTCCCGTACAGGCGCGACAGCGTCTCCGAGGTCAGCACCTCGTCCGGTGACCCGATCGCCCAGCTCCCCGGCGCGAGGTAGAGGACGCGGTCAACGGCGTGGAGGACGGGGTTGACGTCGTGCGTGACGAAGACGACCGGCGTGCCCGCGACACTGCGGCGCGCGTCGAGCAGCTCGACGACGCCGCGCTGGTGGGCGAGGTCGAGCGAGAGGAGCGGCTCGTCGGCGAGCAGCAGGACGGGGTCGGAGACGAGCGCCTGCGCGACGCGGAGCCGCTGCTGCTCGCCGCCGCTGAGGCGGCCGACCGGCGCGTGCGCGTACCCGGTCGCGCCGACGGCCGCGAGCGCCCCGTCGATCCGCTCGTGCTCCTCCGGTCCGAGCCGCCCGACGCCCCAGCGGTGCCCGTCGAGGCCGAGCCGGACGAGGTCGACGCCGCGGAGCGTCAGGTCGCGGTCGAAGACGCGCTGCTGCGGGATGTAGCCGATCCGGCCGCAGCGCTCCCGCGGCGGGCAGCCGTCGATGCGGACACGACCCGCGCTGGGCTCGAGCAGCCCGAGCAGGATCCGCAGCAGCGACGTCTTCCCGGTCCCGTTCGGGCCGAGCACCGCGAGAAGCTCGCCGCGCTCCAGCTCGAACGAGAGGTCGTCCCAGAGCACGCGCTCGCCGAACCGGAGCGAGAGATCGTCCGCCGTGACGACGGTCATCGCGTGAGCGCCGATTCGAGTGCCTCCGCCTGGCCGAGCTGCCACTGCTGGAAGTCGAGGTGCGGCGGAAGCGTCTCCGTCACCGGGACGACCGGGACGCCCGCCTTCCGGGCCTCGTCGCGGAGCCGGACGGTGATCGGCGAAACGGTCTGCGCGTTGTAGAGGAGCACGCGCACACGGCGCTTGGCGATCAGTGCGTCCATCGCCGCGAGCGCAGCGGGGGTCGGCTCGGTGCCGTCCTCGATCGCGCGGGTGAAGGCGTCGGGCGCGAGGTTCCGGAGCCCGGCCGCCGCAAGCAGGTAGCCGGGGACCGGCTCCGTGTACGCGACCGGCGCGCCGCGGAAGCGCGCGCGGATGCGCGCGACCTCGGCGCGCAGGGGCGCGAGCGAGGCGTCGAAGCGCGCGAGGCCGGCGCGGTAGGCAGCGGCGTGGGAGGGGTCGGCGGCCGCGAGCCCGGCGGCGATCGCCGCCGCGATCCGCGGCAGGCGGGGGACGTCGTACCAGAGGTGCGGGTTCGCGTCCTTCCCGTGGACCCCGAGAACGTCGGCGACGGTGACGACCCGGGCCTTCGAGCCGGTCGCGGCGACGAGCCGCTGCATGAAGGCGTCGTAGCCGAGGCCGTTCTCGATCACGAGTCGCGCCTGCGCGACCGCGAGGCCGTTCGCCGTCCCGGGCTCGAAGAGGTGGGGGTCGGCGTTCGGGTCGGTGAGGATCGAGGTGACCGAGACGCGTGTCCCGCCGATTTGGCTCGCGATGTCGCCGTAGACGTTGGTGGAGGCGACCACCGCCACGTGTCCGAACGCGGCGGCGCGGCTCGAGCCGCATCCGGTTCCGAGGGCGAGCCCGCAGATGAGAACGAGAATGATTCTCAGTCGCATAGCCAGCTAGGATACGGGTCGTGAGCGAGAGGCCGCAACCGCTCCGGGAGCTGTTGACCGGAAAGGGCGTCAGGCCGACACCACGCCGGCTCGAGGTGCTCGAGGAGCTGGCCCGCGAGGGCAACGACGTGACCGCGCAGGAGCTCTGGGGCCGCCTGCGCGAGCGCGACTCCGGCACCGGGCTCGCCACCGTCTACAGGACGCTGTCGCTGCTCGCCGAGAAGGGCGTCGTCGACGTCCTCTCGCACCACGGCGGCGAGCAGTGCTACCGGCTCTGCGGCGACGGCCACCACCATCACCTCGTCTGCACTCGCTGCCACCGCGTCGTCGAGGTGGGCGAGTGCGACCTCGGCGGCTGGCTCGACGACGTCGCGTCACGGCACGGCTTCGTGGCGACCGACCACCGGGTCGAAATCGCCGGCCTCTGCGCCGACTGTCGCTAGTCGCGCCAGGCCGGCTTGCGCTTCTCGAGGAAGGCCCGCAGGCCCTCCTGGCCCTCCTCGCTCGTGCGGCGCTCGGCGATCCAGCGCGCGGTCTCCGGGCCGTCGGGGCGCTCGCGAACGATCCGCTTCGCCCAGCGCGCGGCGAGCGGCCCGGCCGCGAGCAGCTCGGCGACGACGCGATCGACGGCCGCGTCGAGATCCGAAGCGACCTCGCTGACGAGCCCGACCCGCAACGCGGTCTCGGCGTCGAAGCGCTCGCCCGTGACGAACAGCCGCCGCGCCGCCGCCGGTCCGATCTTGGCCAGCGCGAACGGCGAGATCACCGCCGGGATGATCCCGAGCTTGACCTCCGAGAACGCGAAGACGGCGTCCGGCGCGGCGATCGCGATGTCGGACGCGGCGACGAGGCCGACGCCGCCGCCGAGCGCGTGGCCCTGGACGCGAGCGACCACGGGCGCGGGGCAGCCGTCGATCGCCTCGAACATCGCGCGCATCGCATTCGCATCCGCGACGTTCTCCTCGTACGACAGCTCGGCGGACGCGCGCATCCAGTCGACGTCGGCGCCGGCGCAGAAGCTCGGGCCGTCACCGGCGAGGACGATTGCGCGCGCGCGGCCGACGTCCACGAACGCCTCCGCGAGCGCCGCGATCAGCGCGGCGTCGAAGGCGTTGCGCCGGTCGGGCCGCGCGAGCGTGATCCGCAGCACGGCTCCGTCGCGCTCGATCCTCAGGGCGGCCACGAGGCGAGAGCTTAGACTCGGCCCGATGCTGCGCGGAGCCATCGCCGCCGCTCTCACGCCGCTCCGCGACGGCCGCCTCGACGCGGACGCGGTCGGGCCGTACGTGGACTTCCTCGCAGGCCACGGCGTCGACGGCCTGCTGGCCCTCGGGACGACCGGCGAGGGCGTGATGTTCCCGGCGGCGCACCGGATCGAGATCGCGCGCGCGTTCCTCGCCGCGGCGGCCGGGCGGATCCAGGTCGCGGTGCACGCGGGTGCCCAGACGACGCGCGACACCGTCGAGCTCGCGGCACAGGCCGCCGAGGACGGGGCGACCGCGGTCGCCGTCATCTCGCCTCCGTACTTCGCGCTCGACGACGACTCGCTGCTCGCGCACCTGGAGGCGGCCGCGCGGGCGTGCGCGCCGACGCCGTTCTACGTCTACGAGTTCGCCGCGCGCAGCGGCTACGCGGTGCCGCTCCACGTGCTCGAGCGTCTGCTCGAGCGTGCGCCGAACCTCGCGGGCCTGAAGGTCTCGGACACGCCGTGGGAGAAGTTCGAGCCATACCTGATCGAGGGCCTCGACATCTTCGTCGGCCCGGAGGCACTGATCCTCCAGGGGAAGTCGCGCGGGGCGAAGGGCGCCGTCTCCGGGCTCGCCGGGAGCTTCCCGGACGTCGTCGTCCCGCTCGTCCGCGAGCCGACGCCCGAGCGAGGCGAGCGCGCCGCTTCCCTCCGCGCTGCCCTGAACGCGCTGCCGTTCCAGGCCGCGTCGAAGACCGCGCTCGGCCTGCGCGGCGTGCCGATGTCCGCCGAGGTCGTGGCGCCGCTGCGCGGGCTGACGCTCGAGGAGCGGGCCGAGGTCGAGCGGATCGTCGCGGCTCACGGCGCCTGAGACCGCAGGGTGCGGAGCGCGTCCAGCCGGGCGCGCTGGCCGGCTCCCGCGTCCCGGCGCTCGACCGCGTACGCGAGCACGCCCGCGAGCGCGAGCACGACCAGGTCGCGCGCGAGCACGACCCACGCGATCCCCGGCTGCAGCGCCGGCAGCTCCCAGTAGCGGGCCGGGAACTCGATCTGCGTGAGCACCAGCCCGGCGACGAGGAGCAGCGAGGCGAGTCGGCTCCGGACGAGCGGCACGAGCGGGATCAGCCAGACCATGTACTGCGGCGAGAAGACCTTCCCGAGCCCGACGAAGAGGACGACGGCCGTGGCCGCGGCAGCAGCGAGCCGCTCCGGCCGCGCCTCGCCGCGCGCGAACGCGACCCAGAGCGCGGCGAGCGCGAGCACCTGGGCGACGCTCGTCACGGCCGCGACCGCGTGCGCGCCGCTGGCGACGACGTTCTGCGAGCCGTACGTCGTCTCCACCGAGACGGCGAGCCCGCCGAGATGGTGCAGCGCGAGCAGGCACGCCCCGCCGAGGCTCTCGATCTGGAGCGGCCGGTGGATCTGGAGGCCGAAGCTGTGGCCGACGCCCACCGGCGCGATCACCGCGAACGGCACGTAGACCGCCGCCGTGACGGCGACGACGACCGCGAGCCACCCGAGCGCCGTCCGCCGTCCGCGCCGCCGCCAGACCCAGGCGAGCCCGAGCGGCACGAGCACGGCCGGGAAGAGCTTCGTCGCGATCCCGGCGCCGAGGACGACGCCGCCGGCGAAGTCCCAGCCCGCGAGAAGCGGCGCGAGCGCCCCGACCGTGAGCGCCGCGGCCCAGAGGTCGAAGCGCGAGAGCATGAGGTTCCCGAGCAGCAGCGGCGACGCGGCGACGAGGACGAGCGCCGCGAGGAACCTTCCCGGCGTCGCCTTCAGCGCGGTCAGCCCCGCCGCCGCGAGCAGCAGCATCGCGACGCCCGCGCCGGCCATCCACTTCTCGAATGCGCGCCCGTACGCCCCGAAGTCGGCCGGCGCCGCCGTCGCCTCCGGCGCGAGCATCGGCAACAGCGCGCCCGGCGGGTACTCGACGGAGAAGTCGCGGTACGGCACCTTCCCGGCCACGATCTGGTCGCCGTACGACTCGTATTCGGGCGTGTCGACGATCTGGCCCGCCGAGGCGTACCAGAGGTGGTGGAGGAGCGACCAGGAGCCGAGGAAGACGGCGACGCACGCGGCCACCGCCGCGATCCGCCCGCCCCTCGTCACTCGACGTCGAACTCCTCGAACACCACGGGCTCGACGCCGACGAGGTCCTGCACCTCGCCGATCTCCGGCAGCTCGTCGCCGACGACGATCAGCCCGAACCGCTCCTGCGCGTCGTTCGAGATCCAGTGCGCGCCCTCCGGCAGCGGCGGCAGCCTCTCGCGGAGCTCGTCGAGGGTCGTCTTCGAGTCGTAGAGCGACCAGATGAGGATGCGCGCGATCACATCCGGAAGACGCCGAACGTCGTCTCGGGGATAGGCGCGTTGAGGGCGGCGGAGATGCCGAGCGCGAGGACGCGCCGCGTGTCGAGCGGGTCGATGACGCCGTCGTCCCAGAGCCGCGCGGTTGAGTAGTACGGGTTGCCCTCGTGCTCGTACTTCTCCCGGATCTCGTCCTGGTCGACCTCGCCGACGATCGAGAGGACGGTCGCCGCCTGCTCGCCGCCCATGACCGAGATTCGCGCGTTGGGCCACATCCAGAGCTGGCGCGGCGCGTACGCGCGCCCGGCCATCGCGTAGTTCCCGGCGCCGAACGAGCCGCCCGTGACGACGGTGAACTTCGGCACCTCTGCGTTCGCGACCGCCATCACGAGCTTCGCACCGTCCCGCGCGATCCCGCCGGCCTCGTACTCGACCCCGACCATGAAGCCGGTGATGTTCTGCAGGAAGACGAGCGGGATCCGCCGCTTGCAGCAGAGCTCGATGAAGTGCGCGCCCTTCTGCGCCGACTCCGCGAAGAGGACGCCGTTGTTCGCCAGGATCCCGACCGGGAAGCCCTCGATGCGCGCGAAGCCGGTGACGAGCGTTTCCCCGTAGAGCTGCTTGAACTCCTGGAAGCGCGAGCCGTCCACGAGCCGGGCGATCAGCTCGCGCGGGTCGACCTGGTGGCGGAAGTCCTCGGGGATCAGGCCGTAGAGGTCGCCCGGGTCGAGCGCGGGCGGTTCCGGCTCGGCGATCTCCCAGGGCGGATCCGGCTTGCGGGCGTGGAGGTTGCGGACGATCCCGCGAGCGATCGCGAGCGCATGCTCGTCGGAGGTGGCGTAGTGGTCGGCGACGCCGGAGCGGCGGGCGTGGACGTCGGCGCCGCCGAGCTCCTCCGCGTTCACGTCCTGGCCGGTCGCGGCCTTCACGAGCGGCGGCCCGCCGATGAAGATCGAGCCGGTGCCGCGGACGATCACGGTCTCGTCGCACATCGCCGGGACGTACGCGCCGCCCGCCGTCGAGGAGCCCATCACGACGGCGATCTGGGCGATGCCCTTCGCGGACATGCGCGCCTGGTTGTAGAAGATCCGCCCGAAGTGGTCGCGGTCGGGGAAGACCTCGGCCTGCAGCGG
>JAFAIV010000301.1 GCA_019236545.1 Actinomycetota bacterium
CGGCGACGTTCTTCGCGTGATCCTCTCCCGCGCGGCCCGCTCGGCGCGGCGCGCGGCCCACTTCGACCTCGAGGCGCCGCGCGAGCCGCAGACCGGCGAGTACTGGTGCCACAAGCACCGGCGGATGTGCCAGCCGGTCCAGTCGGCCCTCCCGTTCCTGCGCCGCTACACGCTCGACACGCTCGCGCGGATCGAGGAGTTCTCGGAGGCGCGCGACCCGGCGCGCGAGGCGCGCGTGCTGCAGGCGGACTCGCGCGACGCGGGTCTCGACGGGCCGTTCGACGGGATCCTCACCTCACCGCCGTACCCGGGGCTGATCGACTACCACGAGCAGCACCGCTACGCATACGCGCTGCTCGGCCTCGACGACCGCCGCGAGCTGGAGATCGGCGCGGCCGCGGCGGGGACGTCGCTCGCGTCGCTGGAGGCGTACCGCGACGGGATCGCGCGCGCGCTCGCGAACGCGCTGCCCGCGCTGCGGCAGGACGCGCCCGTCCTGATCGTCGTCAACGACCGCCGCGACCTCTATCCGGAGATCCTCGCGCGCGCTGGCCTCCGTCTCGAGCACCGGCTTCGCCGCCATGTGAACCGCCGCACCGGCCGCAGGGCGGGGGAGTACTTCGAGGACGTGCTCGTCGCGCGGCCGGCGTGACGAACCCCTGACGGACACGTAGCCGTTCGCCGCGTAGCGTCGAGGCGTGCTCGCCCGCGCGGTCACGCATGCGCTCGTGGGGCTCGACGCCAGGCGCGTCGAGGTGGAGGCGCACGTACAGAGCGGGCTGCCGTCCTTCCGGATCGTCGGCCTCGCCGACCGCGCGTGCCAGGAGGCGCGGGAGCGCGTGCGCAGCGGGATCGCGGCCGCCGAGCTCGAGTTCCCGGAGGGCCGCGTCACCGTCAACCTCGCGCCCGCGGAGCTGCGCAAGGAGGGCTCCGGCTTCGACCTGCCGATCGCGCTCGCGCTGCTCGCCGCGTCGCGGCAGGTTCCTCGCGACCGGCTCCAGGGGCACGCCGCGGTCGGGGAGCTCGCGCTCGACGGGCGGCTGCGGCGGGTCGGCGGCGTCCTCGCGGTCGCGGAAGCGGCGCGGCGCCACGGTCTCGAGCGGATCCTCTGCCCGCGCGACTCCGCGCAGGAGGCGACGTTGGCCGGGATCGAGCCCGTCCCCGTGCGGCATCTCGCGGACGCGGTGGCGTACCTCCGCGGCGAGCACCAGCCCGAGCCCGTGCCGCCGCCGGCGCGTGGCGAGACGCCGGCGCTCGCCGACCTCGCGGACGTGCGCGGGCAGGAGCGCGCGCGGCGCGCGCTCGAGATCGCCGCCGCGGGTGGCCACAACCTCCTCCTCGGCGGCCCGCCGGGGACGGGGAAGACGATGCTGGCACGCCGTCTGCCGGGGATCCTGCCGCCGCTCGACGAGGAGGCCGCGCTCGAGGTCACACGCATCCACTCCGTCGCAGGGCTGCTGCCCACCGACCAGCCGCTGCTCGAGCACCCACCGTTCCGCGCTCCGCACCACAGCGCGTCGACCGCGGCGATCGTCGGCGGTGGACCGGGGATCCGCCCCGGCGAGGCGAGCCTCGCGCACCGCGGCGTCCTGCTCCTCGACGAGCTGGCGGAGTTCGCGCGCCCGTCGCTCGAGGCGCTCCGGCAGCCGCTCGAGGACGGCTACGTCTCGGTCGCCCGCGCTGCCGGGCGGGCCGTGTTCCCGGCGCGCTTTCAACTCGTCGGGACCATGAACCTGTGCCCGTGCGGCGCGCGCGGCGACCCGCTCGTCGAGTGCACGTGCAGTGCGCAGCGGCTGGCGCGCTACCGGGACAAGCTGTCGCGGGCGCTGCTGGACCGCTTCGATCTCGTGCTCGCCGTGCCGCGGGCGCGGGCGGAGGAGCTCGCGGCACCGCGGGCCGAGCCCTCCGCGGCCGTCCGCGCGCGGGTCGTCGCGGCCCGGGAGCGGCTGCGCGCGGGCGCCCCCGAGCGCGTGCCTGAGGCCGACGCGCTGTTGTCGAACGCGGTCGAGCGGCTGCCACTCTCGGGACGCGGGCGCGCCCGCGTCGCGCGGGTGGCCGGCACGATCGCGGCCCTCGCCGCGGCGGATTCGGTGCTCCCGGAGCATGTGGCCGAGGCGCTCGCGTACCGCGCCCCGCAGGAGCTCGCGGCATGAACGAGCTGGCGCTCGCGCTCTACGCGTCCGAGAGCGGCACGCACCTCGTCGACGCGCCGCGCGGCGTCGCCTGGGCGGGCCACCTGCAGCGGTTCGACGAGCGCTCGGCGCGTGCGCGGCTCGCGGAGAAGGGCTTCCGCTTCCTCGGCCGCTCCGACCCGGGGTTCCCACCGCTGCTCGGCGCGATCCACGACCCGCCGGCCGGCCTCTTCTTCCGCGGCGGAGCCGAACCTGAGCTGCTGGCGCGCCCAGCGGTCGCGGTCGTCGGCGCTCGCGCGTGCTCCGGCTACGGCGCGACCGTCGCACGCGGACTCGGCCGCGACCTCGCCGCCGCCGGGCTCGTCGTCGTCAGCGGCCTCGCCCGCGGCGTCGACGCGGAAGCACACCGCGGCGCCCTCGAGGCGGGCGGCATCACGGTCGCCGTCCTCGGCTGCGGCATCGACCGCGACTATCCCGCCGCCCACGCCGAGCTCGCGCGCCGCATCGCGGAGACCGGCCTCGTCGTCTCCGAGTACGCGCCCGGCGTCGAGCCCGCGCCGTGGAGATTCCCCGCGCGGAACAGGATCGTCGCCGGGCTCGCCGCAGCCACGATCGTCGTCGAGGCGCGTGAGCGCTCGGGCGCGCTGATCACCGCCGACCTCGCGCTCGAGGAGGGGCGGGAGGTCTTCGCCGTCCCGGGCGAGATCACGTCGTCGCTCTCCGCCGGCACGAACGCGCTGCTGAAGCTCGGCGCGTCGCCGCTCACCGCCGCGACCGACGTCCTGGCCTCCTTCGGCATCGAGCCGGAGCCGCCGGCGCCCCGGCACGAGCTCCTGGAGCACCTGCCGGCGACCGCCGACGAGCTGACGCGGCGCACCGGCCTGCCGGCGCCGGAGATCGCGCGGACGCTCGTCGACCTCGAGCTCGCTGGCCTCGTCTCGGCGGCGGACGGTCTGTACCGCGCCTCACCCTGAATCGTCCGCCGATGCATATGGGAAGATCGGCGCGTGCCGTCGGTCGAGGAACGTCTGGCGAAAAACGAGGTCATGTTCCGCGCGATCAACGAACGGATCCGCGATCTGGCCGTGCGCTTCAACGCGGCCGACGAGCCCATCGGCTTCATCTGCGAGTGCGCGGACGAGACCTGTGTCGAGAAGGTGCCCCTGACGCTCGAGCAGTACGAGGAGATGCGCGTGCTGCCGGCTCGGTTCGCCGTCGTCCCCGGCCACGAGGCGACGCCGCTCGTCGAGCGGATCGTCTTCCGGACGCCGGAGTTCGTCCTCGTCCGCAAGGTCGGCATCGCCGCCGACGCCGTCCGCCGCCTCTACAGCGCGGGCGAGGCCTGATGGGGTCGCCGTATTGGCTCGAGGACGTGGTTCCGCCGCGGCCGCAGGCCACACGCGACGGCCGCGTCGACGTGGCGATCGTCGGCGGCGGCGTCACCGGCTGCGCCGCGGCCCTGCGGCTCGCCGAGGGAGGGCTGAGCGTCCGCCTGCACGAGCAGCGCGGGATCGCCGAAGGCGCGAGCGGCCGGAACGGCGGCTTCGCGCTCCGCGGCGGCGCAGCGTCGTATCCCGTCGCGCGGGAGACCTACGGCGCGGAGGAGTCGGGCGAGCTCTGGCGCTGGACGGAGGCTGCGCTCGACCGCCTCGCCGGGCTAGCCGGCGACGCTCTCCGGCGGCCCGGCAGCTACCGGCTCGCCGCGGACGAGGAGGAGCGCGAGGCGATCCGCAGCGAGTACGAGGCTCTCCGTGAGGACGGCTTCGCGGTCGAGTGGCTGGAGGACGTTCCGGGTGGCGCGGCGGGGAAGTTCCACGGGGCGCTCCATCACATCGGGGATGGCTCGATCCAGCCCGCCCGCTTCGTCCGCCGCCTCGCCGCGCGCGCCGCCGAGGCTGGAGTCGACATCCGCGAGCACGACCTCGTCGAGGACGTGGAGGCGCTCGACGCGGACGCCGTCGTCGTCGCCACGGACGGCTATGGACACGGCCTGGTCCCCGAGCTCGCCGACCTGGTCTGGCCGACGCGCGGCCAGGTGATCGCCAGCGAGCCGCTCGGCCGCGTGCTCTACGACCGCCCGCACTACGCGCGCCAGGGGTTCGATTACTGGCAGCAGCTTCCGGACGGCCGCATCCTGCTCGGCGGCTTCCGCGACGTCTCGATCATGGACGAGCTCACCGACGTCGAGGAGACGACGCCCACGATCCAGTCGTCGCTCGAGTCGTTCCTCTGGGAGCTCGCCGGCGAGCGGGTGCCGATCACGCACCGCTGGGCCGGGATCTTCGGGCTGACGCAGGACATGCTCCCGCTCGTCGGCCGGGTGCCCGGCCGGGAGCGGATCTGGGTCGCGGGGGGCTACTCCGGACACGGCAACGTGCTCGGCTTCGCGTGCGGCGAGCTCGTCGCCGACGCGCTCCTCGGGCGGGACACGCCGCAGCTCGCGCTGCTCGATCCCGCCCGCTTCGCCTAGGCGACCCGCGCCCCCTCGACCATGGCGGCCGCGGCGCCCCAGAACGTCCGCCGCTCGCCGTCCCGCGCGAACGTCACCTCGACGCCCGGCTCCACTCCCTGCGTCGCCTTCGGCCGGCTCTTCATGCCGGAGACGGTCGCGAGCTCCGGGCTCACTCCGAGGCCCCGGCTCGCGTAGACGCGATCGCCAACGGTGAAGCGTGGAAACACTGCTCTACCTCCTGCCCGACAGCCGCAACAGTCCCGGTCACCTTGTAGGAGATTCCGGTAACTCCTGTCACTCCCCGAAAGGGTGGTGTTTACAGATCGAGCAATGGCGCGGCGTCGGCTCGCTCGAGCGCGGCGAGCGCGACGGCGAGGTCCTGCAGCGCGAGGCCGGTCGAGTCGAAGGCCGTCACCTCGTCGTCGGAGCGGCGGCCGTCGGCGGTTCCGGCCAGGACGTCGCCGAGCGGCGTGACGTCTCCGCGGCCGAGCAGGGCCGCCTCGACGGCGGCCGCCGTCTCGCCTCCGTGCGACGCCTGTTCCCAATCGTCGACGAAGAGTCTGGCCCGTGCGAGCTCGGCGGCGGCGATCTCCGCCTTGCCGGGGCCGTCGGCGCCCATGAGGCTGACGTGCTGG
>JAFAIV010000356.1 GCA_019236545.1 Actinomycetota bacterium
GACGTGAGGATCCCGTCGAACGGCCCGTCGAGGTCGGCGTCGCGCGAGTCCGCCTGCAGCACGCGCGCCTCGCGCGCCGGGTCGCGCGCCTCCGAGAACTCCTCGATCCGCGCGAGCGTGTCGAGCGTGTAGCGGCGCAGGAACGGAAGGGCCGACTGGACCGGCCGGCACATCCGCCGGTGCTTGTGGCACCAGTACTCGCCGGTCTGGGGCTCCCGAGGCGCCTCGAGGTCGAAGTGGGCCGCGCGCCGCGCCGAGCGGGCCGCGCGGGAGAGGATCACGCGAAGAACGTCGCCGTGCGCGTACTCGCGGATCAGCTCGCGGAAGCCGAGCAGCTCCGCGGCGGCCGCCGGCGCGTACCACGCGCGCAGGTACGGGTCGCGCGGGGCGAGGGCCGCCCGCGGCATCGCGTCGAGCCGCGCGCAGACGTCGCGCAGCTCCTCGCCGAGCGCCGCGACGTCGTAGCGCGCCGTCTTCACGCGCATCAGGAGGCAGTTGAACGCGGCCACCTCGACCCCGGTCGCGTCGAGCCCGGACTCGAGCGCCTGCACGAGCGTCGTCCCGGAGCCCGCGAACGGGTCGAGGACGTGGTCTCCGCGCTCGAAGTACCGGGCGAGCAGGATCTCGACGAGCTGCGGGATGAACTTCCCGTGGTACGGGTGGAGCCGGTGGACGTGCTTCGTCCGGACGCGCTCGGGCAGCGCGCTCTCGGACCACGAGAGCTCGAGGTCCAGCTCGGCGTACAGCTCGTCCTGGGTGACGGCCACGAGGGTCGGACTTCGACGCCGCCCGCGCGGCTCCTCGGCTCAGAACGCGTTCGGCACGCGCTCGACGCGGCCGGACCGCACCGCGACGACGTCGAAGCCGACGCGGAGGCCGCGCAGCGACGGCTGCCCCGTGAGCCACGCCTCGGCCGCTCGCCGCAGCCTGCGCTGCTTCTCCGGCGTGACCATCTCCAGCGGGTCGCCGAAGCGCGGGCCGCGCTTCTCCTTCACCTCGACGAAGCGGAGCGAGCCGCCACGGCGGGCGATCAGGTCGAGCTCGTAGCCGCCCGCCCAGACGTTCGCTCCGAGGATCCGCCAGCCGCGCAGCCGGTACCACCAGAGGGCGCGCGTTTCGGCGGCCCCTCCCCTAGACCGCGACGGCTTCCTGCTCGTAGCAGAGCGCCTGGAAGCTGAGCCGATGCACGGCGCACGGCCCGCGCTCGCGGACGACGGCCGAGTGGCCGGGGGTGATGTAGCCGACGTGCTGGGCGAACCCGTACGCGGGATAGAGCGCGTCGAGCCGCCGCATCAGCCGGTCGCGCGTCACCTTCGCGACGATCGACGCGGCCGCGATCGCGGCGCTCTTCTCGTCACCGTCCACGACCGCGGTGTGCTCCGGCGCCGTCGGGCCGAGCCGGAAGCCGTCGACGAGGCAGGCGTCGGCCGGGCCGACCGCCTCGATCATCGCGCGCAGGCCGGCGAGGTTCGAGCGGTGCAGGCCGTTGCGGTCGATGTCGCCGGGCGGGATGACACGCACGGCGACCCGTTCCGCGCAGCCGACGACCGCGTGGAAGAGCTCCTCCCGCCGCTCCTCGGAGCACTGCTTGGAGTCGTTGAGGAAGGCGAGCGGCCGCACCTTGTGCTCGCGGAGCGAGCCGTAGTCGAGGAGGACGCCGGCCACGACGAGCGGCCCGGCGAGCGACCCGCGCCCGGCCTCGTCCGCTCCGGCCACGAGCCGCGCCCCGAGGCGGCGGTCGAACCTGAGCAGCTTCTGGCCCGTCCGCTTCACCGCGAGCGAGGATACCGCGCTTCCCGGCGGCCGCCAGGGACCGCCGGGAAGCTGCGAGCCATTCGCGACTAGTTCGTCTTCTGGACGACCTGGAGGAGCAGCGAGCCGTCCGACTGCTTCGTGCCCTCCGCGTGGACGTGGTCGCCCACCTTCAGCGCGGAGGTGTCGATGCTCGCCGGGACGGTGAACGTCCGCACGCCGCCGTCGGTCTCGACCGAGAGCGATGTCGCGGAGACCGCGGTCACCGAGCCGTTGGCGGTCACCGAGCTGACGACGGTCGGGCTCGGGTTCACGGGCGGCGTCGAGCCGCTGCCGGTGCTGCCGGAGGAGCCGTCGAGGATCCGGAAGGTCACGATCACGACCGTCCCGTCGGACTGCTTCTCGCCCTTGATCAGGATGCGCTGGCCGACGGTGAGGTGCACGCCGAGGTCGCTGCCGGCCGGGCGAGTGAACGTCGTCGCCGCACCCGTGCCCGGCTGCACCGTCAGCGTGTGGTCGGTGTTGGCGGTGACCGTGCCCTCGACGAGGACGGAGTTCAGGTCGAGCGCGCCGAGGCCGGTGTTGCCGCCGGTCGTGGACGACGCGCCGGAAGCGCCGGAGGCGCCCTGGCCGTGCTCGCCGCCGCCGCCGTTGTCGTCGTCGCCCTGGTCGTCGTCGCCGGAGCCGCCGCTCGAGCCCGACTGGGCTGCCTGGTGGTCGTCCTCGATCGCGACGAGCGTGAACGCGCCCGCGCCGTACTGGGCGATCACCTGCACCTCGTCGCCGGAGACGATCGACGTGGGCAAGGTCAGGCTCGGCGGGATGCCGATCGTCGTGATCGCGCCGTTGTGGACGGCGAGGACGATCTGCGACGACGAGACCGAGCTCAGCGTCCCCTCGAGCCGGACGAGGTCGGCTGTGCCGACGACGTCGACCGTGCTCTCGGAGAGCTGGCCGTTGTCGCCGATCGAGACGCTCGTGTTCACGACGTCCCCCGGCTTCACGTCGTCCCGGCCCGCCGCCGCCGAGGCCAGGCGACGCCCGCGGAAGACCGCGAACGTGCTGGTGCCGGCCGCGAGGACGAGCTGCGTCGGCCGCACCGCGACGACGACCGCGTGGACGAGCGCCGTGCGGGCCGAGCCCGCGACGCTGACCGCGGTCGCGCGGTACGTCCCGTCCGACAGCCGCGTCGCGCGCGCCGTCACCTTCGTCCCGGCCGCGCGGAGCACGCTCGTGCGCAGCGTCGAGACCGTCCCGTGCGTCCCGGCGACCACGAGCGCGCCTCGCGCCTGCTCGCGGGCGACCACCACGCCCTTCACCGTGGTCGCGGGCGTGGCCGCGTGGGCCCCCGCGACGGGGATGGCGGCCGCGACCACGGCCACGACCCCTAGCTTCCGAACCCTCATCTCGATCCCGCTCCCTTGTCGAATGGCGTTCAGGCGGCCGCAACGCCTGTTCGACGTCTTAAGAGCGTTCTCGGCGGGAAAACTTGCGCTCGAAAGCCCTGAAACGGGCTACTCGGCCGGAGCGGGCTCTTCGGCCTCGGCCGAAGGCTCCTCGGCCGGGGGCTCCTCGGCGGTCGGCTCCTCGACTGCCTCGGCCTCCACGGCCTCGACGGCCTCCGCCTCGGTCTCCTCGACCTCGGCCGGCTCGACCGCCGTCGGCTCCTCCTC
The DNA here is from genome assembly GCA_019236545.1 of Actinomycetota bacterium. GTDB lineage: Bacteria > Actinomycetota > Thermoleophilia > Gaiellales > Gaiellaceae > Palsa-739. The sequence continues at coordinate 3,426 of JAFAIV010000356.1, forward strand.
CGTGGCTGCGAGATTGGAGTCGACCGTCTGCGGAAGCTCGGAGCCGGCGCCGTAGCGCTTCTCGCGCACGCGCGCCTTCTTGCCGACGCGGCCGCGCAGGTAGTAGAGCTTGGCGCGGTGGACGTCGCCGATCGCGGCGACCTCGATCTTCTCGATCTTCGGCGAGTGGAGCGGGAACGTCCGCTCGACGCCGACGCCCGACGCCAGCCGGCGCACCGTGAACGTCTCGCGCACGCCCGAGCCCTGGCGCTTGATGACGATGCCCTCGAAGACCTGGACGCGGCGGCGCTGGCCCTCGATCACCTGGAAGTGCACGCGAACCGTGTCGCCCGCCTTGAAGCGGGGCACGGTGCGCAGCTGGGCGCGCTCGATGGACTCGATGATGTTGCTCATGACAAAGGGGGCCGAAGCCGACGGAGAAGGTTAGCGGAAGCCGATCCGGCTCGGAGGCCAGTAGACGAAGAAGACCTCGCCGATCAGGTTGCCTCGCGGGACGGCGCCCCAGTCGCGCGAGTCGCACGACTGCGCGCGGTTGTCGCCCATGAAGAAGTAGTCGCCCTTCGGGACGTTCCACGTGTGGTCGAAGTGCGCCTGGTCGGCGAGCCGCCGCTGCGCCTGGATGTACGGCTCCTTCAGCTTGAACTCGCTGTCGGTGCCGGCCTCCTTGACCCAGATGAAGCCGTGGCCGTCCTCCCGGAGCTGCTCGCCGGGGAGGCCGATCAGCCGCTTCACGAACGTCCCGCCCTCGCCGCACTTGATCGCGGCCTCCGGCGGCGTCTTGAAGACGATGATCTGGCCGCGCTTCGGGCTCTCGAAGTCGTAGATGAAGCGGTTGGCGAGCACGCGGTCGCTGTAGTTCGCCTCGCAGCCGGGCGCCGGCTTCGCGCAGTGCAGCGTCGGCTCCATCGACGAGGACGGGATGCGGTAGGGGTTCACGACCCACTGTTTCAGCGCGAGCACGATCAGCACCGCGCCGGCGATCGTGATCGCCCAGTCGAGGACGACCCGCACGCCGTGCGGCAGGTTCGGGAAGAGGCGGCCGAGCGGGTCCTTCACCGGTGCGTCACCTTGCCGCGGCGCCACGCTTCGATGCGCGCGTGGTCGCCGGAGAGGAGCACGTCCGGCACCTCCCAGCCGCGGAACTCGGCCGGGCGCGTGTAGTGCGGGTACTCCAGGCCGCCGTCGAGCTCGGCCGAGAAGCTCTCCCACTCGCCCGAGCCCTCCGCGAGCGCCCCGGGCAGCCGCCGCGCAACGGCGTCGAGGAGGACCATCGCCGGCAGGTCGCCGTTCGAGAGCACGTACGGGCCGACGGAGACGGCGTCGGTGGCGAGGTGCTCGACGATCCGCTCGTCGAAGCCCTCGAAGCGGGAGGAGAGCAGCGTCAGCGCCGGCTCCTCCGCGAGCTCCTCGACGAGCTCCTGCGTCAGCGGCCGCCCCTTCGGCGTCAGCGCGATCACCTGCCCGTCCGGCTCGCCGCCGTAGACCGCGTCGAGCGCCGCCGCGACCACGTCCACGCGCAGCACCATCCCGGCGCCGCCGCCGTAGGGCTCGTCGTCCACCTGGCCCGCGCGCAGCGGGGTCGTGTCGCGGTAGTTGAAGAGGCGCAGCTCCAGCTCGCCGCCGAGCACCGCCGCGAGCGGCCGCTGCTCGGTCAGCCACGCGTACGCGTGCGGGACGAGTGTGAAGACGTCGATGCGCATCGGGGGACGTTATTCGGGCTGGGCGAAGCCTCGCGCTACAACGATCCGCCCGCCCTGGACATCGACCTCCCGCACGCAGGCCTCGACGAGCGGTAGGGACGCCCCCGAGTCGAGCTCGAGCACGTCGTTGGCAGGGTACTCGAGCACGTCGCGCACGCGGCCGAGCACGCGCCCGCCCTCCTCCTCGACGGCCAGCCCGACGAGCTCGAAGACGTAGTACTCGCCGTCCTCCGCAAGCGGCGGCAGCGACTCGCGCGGAACGGCGAGCTCGGCGCCGCGCTCGACCCGCCGGTCGAGGCGGATCACGGGGCGGCCGCCGGCACCGCGCTTCGAGGCGACGATCGCCGCCGGCTCGCCCGCGACGAGAACGGTGCCGCCCTTCGCGAAGGCATCCTCGCGCGCGCTTGCGCCCTCGACGAAGAACGAGCCGTCGATGCCATGCGGCCGGCCGACGCGGCCGACCGTCACGAGCTCAGGCTCCGACGGCACGGGACTCGAAGAGCGCCAGCACCTCGGACCGGGGCGGCAGCGGGTCGTCCCAGCCGGCGAACCCGCTCACGCGCGGCTGGAACGGGGTGTGCCGGTGCTCGACCTCCGGGCCGAGCAGGAGCCAGTAGGCGGCGCGCGGCTCCTCGTACGACATCCCGACGCTGCCGGCGTTGACGACGCGGAGGCCCGCGATGGTGCGGTCGAACTGCATGTGCGTGTGCCCGACGACGACGAGGTCGGCCTCGACGCCCTCGAACAGCGGGGCGACGCGCTCCTCCGGCGTCAGCGCGGTGAAGATGTCGACGTCGTTCCGCGGCGACGCGTGCACGAAGAGGACGCGCCCGATCCCGCGCACCTCGAGGACGAGCCGCGTCGGCAGCTCGTGGAGGAAGGCGACCTCCTCCTCGGAGAGCCGCTCGGAGACCCACTCGACGCGGTCCGCCGGGACGAGGCCCTTCTCCTCCGGCGTCAGCTCGCGGTCGGCGTTGCCGCGGATCCACTTGACGCGGTCGCCGAGGCCGCGCAGCCGCGCGAGGGTCTCGCTCGGGAAGGGCCCCATCGCGACGTCCCCGCCGACGACGATCGTCGCGTCGTCCGGGATCTCGGCGAGCACGGCGTCCAGCGCGGGCAGGTTCCCGTGGACGTCGTACAGCGCGGCGACGCTCAATGCCGACTAGCCGACGATCTCGAGCTGGAGCCGCCGCCCGGCCGCGACGCCGCCGGCGCGCACGACCGTCCGCAGCGCCCGCGCGATCCGACCCTGGCGGCCGATCACCTTGCCCACGTCCTCCTCCGCCACGTGCAGGCGGAAGAGGAGCGAGCCGTCCTCCTCGTCGACCTGCTCGACGCGCACGGCGTCCGGCTCGTCCACGAGCCGGCGCGCGAGCTCGGCGAGCAGCTCGCCCAACTAGGAGATGCCCTTCGCCTTGAGGAGCCTCGCGACCGACTCGGTCGGCTGCGCGCCCTTCGAGAGCCAGCCGCGTACCTTGTCCTCGTCCAGCTCGATCAGCGAGGGCTCGCTCTGCGGGTTGTAGCGGCCCACGATCTCGATGAACTTGCCGTCGCGCGGCGAGCGCGAATCGGCGGCGACGACGCGGTAGATCGGGTTCTTCTTCGAGCCGACCCGCGTCAGCCTGAGCTTGACTGCCATCTGCCTACTTTCTCGCTTTCCTCTTCCGTTTGGACTTCGACTTGCGGGTGGCGCTCGGCCGCGGTGCGCCCTGAGCGCCGGGCAATGCGTTGCCTCCCATGGCGGGAAGCTGCGGCATCTTGCCTGATCCGACCATCTTCATCATCTTCGCCATCTGCTTCCGGGCCTCGATGAGCTGGTTCACCTGCGTCACCGTGGTGCCCGAGCCGGCGGCGATCCGCTTGCGGCGGGAGCCGTCGATGACGTGCGGGACGCGCCGCTCATGCGGCGTCATCGAGAGGATGATCGCCTCGACGCGCGCGAGCTGCTTCTCGTCGACCTGGTCGAGGCCCTCGAGCTGCTTGCCGACGCCGGGGATCATCTTGAGCACGCCCTGGAGCGGCCCCATGCGGCGGATCATCTTGTAGCTCTTCAGGAAGTCGTCGAACGAGAACTCGCCCTGCATCATGCGGCGCTCGAGCTCTTCCTTCTCCTCGTCCTCGATCGCCGCCTCGGCGCGCTCGATCAGCGTCAGGACGTCGCCCATGCCGAGGATCCGCGACGCCATCCGGTCCGGGTGGAACCACTCGATGGCGTCGAGCTTCTCGCCGACCGACGCGAGCTTGATCGGGCGGCCGGTGATCGCGCGGACGGAGAGCGCCGCGCCACCGCGCGCGTCGCCGTCGAGCTTCGTCATCAGGACGCCGTCGAAGTCGATCCGCTCCTGGAACGCCTTGGCGACGTTGACGGCCTCCTGACCGGTCATCGCGTCGAGGACGAGCAGGACGTTCGTCGGCTTCGCCTCGCGCCGGACGGCGGCGAGCTCGTCCATCAGCGCCTCGTCGACGTGGAGGCGGCCGGCGGTGTCGAGGATGACGACGTCGCGGCCGTCGGCCTTCGCGCGCTCGATCCCGTCGTGGACGGCCTTCACCGGGTCGGCGCGCTCGTCCGCGTAGACGGGGACGCCGACCTGCTCGCCGAGCTGGATCAGCTGGTCGATCGCGGCTGGGCGTTGGAGGTCGGCGGCGACGAGGGCGGGCTTGTGGCCGTCGTTCTTCAGCAGCAGCGCGAGCTTCCCGGCGGCGGTCGTCTTCCCGGAGCCCTGGAGACCGGCGAGAAGGATCGTCGTCGGCGGGCGCGGGCTGAAGGCGAGC
>JAFAIV010000002.1 GCA_019236545.1 Actinomycetota bacterium
CCAGTAGCCGTAGACCTGGCCGAAGAAGTTCACGTCCATGACGCGGCGCAGCTCGTCCGGCTCGTAGCGGTACGTCTCGGCGTACACCGTGACGATCGCGTTGGCGACGTACGTGTCGATGCGGCCGAAGCGGTCGACCGCCTGCTCCACGACCTGATCGACCTCGTCCTGGACCGTGCAGTCGGCCGGAACGGCCAGCGCCTCGCCGCCGGCGCGCTCGATCTCGCGCACGCACGCGTCGAGCGCCTCGGCGTTGCGCCCGGTCACGACGACGCGCGCGCCCCGCGCCCCCGCCGCCCGCGCGACCGCGCGACCGAGCCCGCTCGAGGCTCCCGTCACCACAACGACCTGCTCGGCGAGCCGCTTCTTCACGGCTTTTCGTTTCGCCGGGCTTCCCAATTCGAAAACAGGTGCTACCGTCCCGGACATGACCGGCTGGACCAGCCCGACCCACCTCGTCATCCTCCTCCTGATCGCGCTCCTTCTCTTCGGCGCCAAGCGCCTGCCGGAGATCGGCCGCTCGCTCGGGACCGGCATGCGGGAGTTCAAGGACTCCGTCAGCGGCAACAGCCCGGCGGAGACCGCCGCGCCGCAGCAGCTCCCGCCGTCGGTGGAGACCTCGACGACCACGGTCGCTTCGACAACCGAGCGCGAGACCGTCTAGCTCTCCGATGAGGAGGCTCCCGCGCCGTCTCCAGTACGGCGAGGAAGCGACGCTCGTCGAGCATCTCGAGGAGCTGCGCTGGCGGATCTTCGTAGTGCTCGGCGCCCTTGTGGTCGCGACGATCGTCGCGTTCGTCTTCCACGGGTCGATCATCGACTGGCTGAACCGGCCCCTCCCGGCGGGCCATCGACGGCTGCTGACGATCGGGGTCGCCGAGCCGTTCACGGTCACGCTGACCGTCTGCGTCTACGCAGCGCTCGTGCTCACGCTGCCGGTGTCGCTCTGGCAGATGTGGGAGTTCTTCGCGCCCGCGTTCGACCCGAAGGCCGAGCGGAAGGTGCTCTGGCTCGTCCTCGCGGCAGCCGCGCTCGGCGCGTGCGGGATCGCGTTCAGCTACTTCATCGTGCTCCCGCGTGCGATCCACTGGCTGACGACCTGGGACACGCACCACTTCGTGGTCCTGATCCAGGCGAAGTCGTACTACTCGTTCGTCGTCACGATCATGCTCGGGATGACGCTCGTCTTCGAGCTCCCGCTCGTCGTGCTCGGACTCGTGGCGATCGGGGTGCTGACCTCGACGCGCCTGCGCAAGAACCGGCGGATCGGCTACTTCATCGTCGCGGTCGTCGCGCTCGGGCTGCCGGGCCCGGACATCTACACGACCTTCCTCGAGCTGATCCCGATGTGGGTGCTCTTCGAGGGGTCGATCTGGCTCGCGTGGTGGTTCGAGCGGCGCCAGGCGAAGACCGTCCCGGCTACATTGCCGGGCTGAGATGGCGCGCGCGGCGGTCAAGGCGAAGCAGGCCCAGGCGGCGAAGGCGCAGCCCGGGAAGTCCGCGGCCCGGCGCGGCCACGGCCGCCGCCGGCACGCATCGGGCGGCAACCCGAACCAGGCGCTCTTCTTCAACCGCCTCCGCCGCCAGGCGAAGTGGATGTACGTCCTGCTCGCCGTCCTCTTCGCGATCACGTTCGCAGCGGTCGGCGTCGGCACCGGCTCGAGCGGCCTCGACCAGCTCTTCACCGGCATCTTCGGCGGCAGCGGCAACGGGATCTCCGCCGCGAACAACGAGATCAAGAAGCACCCCGCCAAGGGCTGGCGCGACCTCGCCGCCGCCTACGAGGCGAAGGGCGACAACGCGAGCGCGATCATCGCGCTCCAGCAGTACCTCAAGATCCGGCCCAAGGACGCGACCGCCTACTCGGAGCTCGGCGGCCTCCAGCTGACCGAGGCGCAGAACGCAGTCTCGACGTACCAGTCCGCCGCGGCACAGCAGCAGACGGCTGCGCCGGGCCAGGCCTTCCAGCCGACGGGGACGCTGGGGCAGGCGGTCGGCTCCGACCCGATCCAGTCCGCGCTCGCGAGCAACGCGAGCAACTCGACGCAGACGCTCTACCAGAACGCGGTCAGCGCGTACGGCGCGGCGGTCAAGACCTACCAGACGCTCGCCGACCTGCGGCCGAAGGACGCCAACGCGCAGTTCCAGCTCGCGCAGGCCGCCCAGACGGCCGGCAACTACTCGGTCGCCGCCGCGGCGTACAAGAAGTTCCTCGCGCTGAACCCGACGACGCCAGAGCGCAAGCAGATCGAGAAGCTGATCAAGCAGTTCGGCGGCTGACGGATCCGCGTTAGCGGTCCGGCTCAGGCGGATAGACTCACCCCGAATCAGCGACCTTCGGGGGGAGACTCGCGCATGAACTTCGACATCAAGACAGAGCAGCTGGGAGACGACACGTACGTCATCTCGCTCGCCGGCGAGGTGGATCTCTACACGGCGCCCGAGTTCAAGCAGCAGCTGGTCGAGATCATCGGCCAGGGCGCACGTGAGGTCATCGTCGACTTCAGCGGCACCACCTTCATCGACTCGACCACGCTCGGCGTGCTCGTCGGCGGCGTCAAGCGGCTGCGCACGAACGAGGGCCAGCTCTCGCTCATCTGCAGCGACCGCAACATCACGAAGATCTTCGAGATCACCGGTCTCGACAAGGTCTTCACGATCTATCCGACTCGCGACGAGGCGCTGGCGGGGATCGGAGTGCCACAGGCTTGAGGTTGCGCGGGGCTCGGGTCGGGTTCGGGGCAGCAGGGATCGCGGCGGCAGCGCTGCTCGCGGCCGGCTGCGGCACGGGCGGACTGGCGCGAGGACAGGCCGATCAGACGAGCGGCCAGAAGCTCTTCACGCAGAACTGCGCCTCCTGCCACACGCTCGCCGCCGCCAACGCCCACGGCACCGTCGGCCCGAGCCTCGACGCCGCCTTCGCCGCCGACCGGCAGCAGGGCTACCAGCAGAGCTCGATCGAGAACGTCGTCCTCGACCAGATCCGGCTCGGCTCCGGGCCGGTCCAGGGCGGCGGCGGCCCCGGCAGCGCGGCGAAGACCACCGAGGAGCCCACGATGCCTGCGAACCTCGTCACCGGCCAGGACGCCGTGAACGTCGCCGCCTACGTCGCGTCGGTCGCGGGCCAGAACGGCGCCGAGGCGAAGCCGCCGTCGCAGCTCGGGAC
>JAFAIV010000026.1 GCA_019236545.1 Actinomycetota bacterium
CTCGCGCGCGCTGCCGCCGGCCACTCGCGGCTCGGCATCTACCGCGTCGACGAGATCGGCGAGCACTACGCCGAGACCCTCCGCCGCTGGCGCGCGAGCTTCCACGAGCGGATCGACGAGGTGCGCGCGCTCGGCTACGACCGCCGCTTCGAGCGGACGTGGGACTTCTACCTCGCCTTCTGCGAGGCGGCCTTCCGGATGCGGGCGCTGCGCGACGTGCAGCTCCTGCTCGCGCGGCCGGGGAGCGGCGCGTGAACGCCTACGCCTTCCTGCATCGGTCCGGCTTCCGCGAGCTGCTGCGCCGGCTCTACAAGATCGAGGTCGACGGCGCCGTGCGGATCCCGGCGACGGGGCCGGCGATCCTCGTCGCGAACCACGAGTCGATCTGGGATCCGTTCATCCTCGGCGTCGCGACGCCGCGGGAGATCCACTACATGGCGAAGTCCGAGCTCTTCCGCTCGCGGCCGCTCGCTGCGGTGCTGCGCTCGCTGAACGCGTTCCCGGTCGAGCGCGGCGGCGGCGACCGGACGGCGATGAGCGAGGCCGCGGCGCTCCTCGAGCGCGGCGAGCTCGTCGGCATCTTCCCCCAGGGCACCTCGAAGCCGGAGCGGCAGGTCGGCTGGCACCGCGGCGCCGCGCGGCTCGCGCTCGTGACCGGCGCGCCGCTCGTCCCGGTGCGGCTGAGCGGCACGCGTCCGCTGCCGTGGCGGACGCGGATCCGGATCGTCGTGGGCGAGCCGCTCACGGTGGCGCCGGCCCGCCCCACCGTCGCCGCCGCCCGCGACCTCACCGAGCGGGTCGAGCAGGCGGTGCGGGCGGCGTGATCGAGCACCGCTGGCAGCTCTGGCTGATCGGCTGGGGCGCGTCCGCCGCGCTGCTCGCGCTCCTCTATCTCTGGCAGCGCCGGACGAAGGACGCGACCGCGGTTGACGCAGGCTGGGGCGCGTCGCTCGTCCTCTGCGCCGCGCTCTATGCCGCCCTCGGCCCGGGCGCGACGGTGCAGAAGGTCGCGATCGCGCTGCCGGTCGGGCTCGAGAACCTCCGCATCGCCTCGCTCGTCCGGAACCGGCTCGGGAAGGGCGAGGACTCGCGCTACCGGGAGCTGCGCCGCCGCTGGCGCGGGCACGGCCGCGAGCAGCTCACCTTCGCGATCTTCTACCAGGCGCAGGCGCTCCTGGCCGCGATCCTCTCGGTGCCCGCCCTGCTCGCGTGCTTCAACCGGCACACCTCGCTTGCCGCCGTCCAGTGGGCCGGGCTCGCGCTCTGGGTCGGGGCCGCTTCGCTCGAGTCCGTCGCCGACCGGCAGCTCGCCGCCTTCAAGAAGGCCGGCACGGGCGGCGTCATGGATCGGGGCCTCTGGCGCTACTCGCGCCACCCGAACTACTTCTTCCAGACGCTGACCTGGGTCGCGTACGCCCTGATCGCCGTCCCGGCGCCGTGGGGCTGGCTCGCGTTCCTGGCGCCTGCGCTCATCCTCTTCCTCGTCCTCTTCGTGACCGGCGTGCCGCCGTCGGAGGAGTCGTCGCTGCGCTCGCGCGGGGACGCCTACCGCCGCTACCAGGCGACGACGTCGGTCTTCGTCCCATGGCCGCCGAAGCGCTCGTCGACCGCCTGATCGCGTTGGGCCGCGTGCCCGACCCGCTCCTGCGCGCGGGCGTCCGCGCGTCGTGCGCGACCCGCCTGCGCCGCGAGCGCCGCCGCGGCCCCGCCGCCAAGGAGGCGTTCGTCGAGCAGCTCCGCTCGTCGCCGATCGCGGAGCAGGTCGAGAAGCCGAACGAGCAGCACTACGAGGTCCCGCCCGAGTTCTTCCGGCTCGTGCTCGGGCCGCGGATGAAGTACAGCTCGTGCCTCTGGCCCGACGGCGTCGCGACGCTGGCCGACGCGGAGGAGGCGATGCTCGCGCTGACGTGCGAGCGCGCGGGAGTCGAGGACGGGATGACGCTGCTCGACCTCGGCTGCGGCTGGGGCTCGCTCACCGGCTGGCTCTCGGAGCGCTACCCGAGCTCCCGGATCCTCGCCGTCTCCAACTCGCGCCCGCAGCGGGAGTGGATCGAGTCGCTCGGGCTCCCGAACGTCCGCGTCCTCACTGCCGACGTGAACCGCCTCGATCTCGACGAGCGGTTCGACCGGATCCTCTCGGTCGAGATGCTCGAGCACATGCGCAACTACGAGTCGCTGTTCGCGCGGATCGCGTCCTGGCTCGAGCCGGACGGCCGCTTCTTCTGCCACGTCTTCTCGCACGACCGGTTCGCGTACGCGTACGAGGACGGCTGGATGGCGCGGCGGTTCTTCACCGCCGGGACGATGCCCTCGGACGACCTGCTGCCGCGCTTCGCCCGCGACCTCGCGCTCGAGGAGCAGTGGCGCGTCTCGGGCAGCCACTACGCGCGCACGGCTGAGGCCTGGCTCGAACGCCTCGACGCGAATCGCGCCGAGGTCGAACGGGTCGTCGGCCGCGCCGGCGCCGCCGAGTGGCGCGTCTTCCTCCTCGCGTGCGCCGGGCTGTGGGGCTACCGCGGCGGCCGCGAGTGGCTCGTCTCGCACTACCGCTTCGCGCCGCGGTCAGCCGCGGGCGCCGGCGGCGACCTCGCCCGCAGCGGCGACGAGGTTCCCGCCGAGACGGTCGACGCGTAGACGCGCGCAGAGCTCCTCCGACGCGCCCGCGCCGGAGAGCACGAGCGGCGCCGTCCGGGCGAGCTTCCGCAGCTCGGCGGCCTCCCCCTCCAGCCTCGCTTCGTCGGTCGACGAGACGACGACGAGCCGCGGCCTCGTCGCGCCGACGGTCCGGCTGACGGTCGCGACCGGCGTGTCGGCG
>JAFAIV010000185.1 GCA_019236545.1 Actinomycetota bacterium
CTCGGCGTCGTCGCGGTCTACGCGCTCGGCCTGACGCCGATCGTCTTCATCATCGCCGGGCTGATCTTCGCGTGCACCGCGGCGACGTACGCCGAGGGCACGGTGCGCTACCCGGAGGCGGGCGGCTCCTCGAGCTTCGCGCGGCACGCGTTCAACGAGCTCGTCTCGTTCGAGGCGGCATGGGCGCAGATGCTCAACTACATCGCCACGATCGCCGTCTCGGCGTTCTTCGTCCCGCATTACCTCTCGGTGTTCTGGGCGCCGCTGAAGCAGAACCCGTGGGACATCGTCGTCGGGATCGTGGTGATCGTCGTCCTCGTGCTCCTGAACATCGTCGGCGTCCAGGAGTCGGCGAAGATCAACATCCTGCTCGCGGTCGTGGACTTCGCGACGCAGCTCCTGCTCGTCCTGCTCGGCGTCGTCCTCGTCCTCTCGCCGCACATCTTGGTCGCAAACGTCCACCTCGGCGTCGCGCCGACCTGGAGCAAGTTCTTCCTCTCGATCCCGGTGGCGATGCTCGCGTACACCGGCATCGAGACCGTCTCCAACATGTCCGAGGAGGCACGCGACCCGCTCCGGACGATCCCGCGCGCGGTGCTCCTCGTGGCGATCGCGGTCTTCGCCATCTACTTCACGCTGCCATGGGTGGCACTGTCGGCGATGCCGGTCGTGCACACGGTCACGGGCGACTACAAGACGCTGCTCGCGCTGCCGCCGACGGAGGTCTTCCGCGGGCAGCACGGCTACCAGAACGACCCGGTGCTCGGCCTCGTCAACAACCTCGGCATCGGGCGCCTCGTCACGCACGTCCTCCAGATCTACCTCGGGATCCTCGCGTCGACGATCCTCTTCATCGGCGCGAACGCGGGCGTGATCGGCGCCTCGCGGATCACGTACGCGATGGCGGGCTACCGGCAGCTCCCGCTCGCCTTCCGGAAGATCCACCCGAAGTTCAAGACCCCGTGGCTCGCGCTCGTGTTCTTCGCCGGCGCCATCCCGATCCTGCTGACGCTCTCCGGCAAGACGTCGTTCCTCGGGACGATCTACTCGTTCGGCGCGACCTTCTCGTTCACCGTCGCGCACGCCTCCGTGATCCGGCTCCGGATGAAGCTGCGCGACCGCGACGACGTCTCGTTCAAGCCGCGCGGGAACATCCGGATCCGAGGCGTCGTCTGGCCGGTGTTCGCGATCGTCGGCGGCCTCGGGACGGGGCTGTCGTGGCTCGTGATCGTGATCCAGACGCCGTCGATCCGCTACACGGGCATCGGCTGGCTCCTGATCGGGCTCGCGTTCTACGTCGTCTACCGGAAGAGGATCCTCCACCAGCCGCTGACGGAGACGGTGCGCGCGCCGGTCGAGATCGGGCCCGCGGCGGCGCTCGAGTACCGCAGCATCCTCGTCCCCGTCGCGCCCGGCTACCCGTCGGACGAGGCGATGGACGTCGCCTGCCGGCTCGCCGCCGAGCGGCGCGCCACGATCGTCGCGCTGACCGTGATCGAGGTGCCGCTCGAGCTCCCGCTCGACGCGTCGCTGCCGGAGGAGGTCGCCGAGGCGAACGACCTGCTCGACGAGTCGCGCGCGATCGGCGAGTCCTATGGCGTCCGCGTCGTCTCGCGGATCGTGCGCGCGCGGCGCGCGGGCCGCGCGATCGTCGACGAGGCGGTGCGGCGAAACGCCGAGATCATCGTCATGGGCGGCCCGCGGCGGGTGCGCCTGCACGCGGGGCGGCGGCGGATCTTCGGCGACACCGTCGACTTCGTCCTCAAGCACGCGCCGGTGCGCGTGATGGTCGCCGCCGCGCGCGAGGCCGCGAGCGCGTGAACGACCTCTACCGCCGCTCGACCTGGCTGTTCGGCGTCGTCGCCGTCGCGCTCGGGATCGCCCTCGTCGCCCGGACGGCGGCGGCCGGCGGCGGGACGACCGGCTACGTCGTCGGGGTGCTCTTCGTCGCCCTCGGCTGCGGCCGCATCTACCTCCTGAAGCGGCGCTAGGCTCCCCCGCGGGATGGCGCGCAAGCTGCCGCGGCTGCAACGGGTGCTCGACGCGCCGGCCCTCGCGTCCGTCGCCTACGGCGAGATCGCCTCCTCGATCTACTTCGCGCTCGGGATCGTCGCGCTGCACGCGCTCGGGCTGACCCCGGTCGTCCTCGGCGCGACGGGCGTCGTCTTCCTCGTCGTGGCGCTCTCCTACGCCGAGGGGACGGCGTCCATCCGGGAGGCCGGCGGCGCGGCGACGTTCGTCCGCGTCGCGTTCAACGACTTCGCCGGCTTCCTGACCGGGTGGGCGCTCTTCCTCGACTACCTGATCGTCATCTCGCTCTCGGCGCTGTTCTTCCCGCACTACTTCGGGCTCGCCGTCGGCTGGGGGACGGTCGCCCGGCACCCGGGGGACGTGATCTTCGCGTGCCTGCTGATCGCCGCGCTCGCCGTGAGCAAGCTCCTGCGGCGCGTGCACCTCTACACGTTCGGCGTCGTCGTGCCGGTGCTCGACCTCGTCACGCAGCTGCTCCTCGTCGTCCTCGGGTTCGCGCTGCTCTTCTCCGGCGATGCTCTCACGCGCGGCCTGCACCTCGGGACGCAGCCGACGTGGCACGCGATCGCGTTCGCGCTGCCGCTCGCGATGCTCGCCTACACCGGCCTCGAGACCGTCTCGAACCTCGCGGAGGAGACGCGCCGCCCGGGCCGCGACCTGCCGCGCAGCCTCTTCACCGCGATCGGCGCGGTCGTCGTGATCTACGTCCTGATCGCGCTCGTCGGCCTCTCGGCGTACCCGGCACCGCACGGGACGACGGCGCTCGGGACGCATTGGCAGCGGGCGCCGCTGATGGGGATCGTCTCCGCGCTCCAGCCGCACCTGCCGGGCTGGCTCGGGCACGCGCTCCGAATCTACGTCGGCCTCACCGGCGCGCTCGTCCTGCTCGCCGCCGCGACGACGTCGGTCTCCGGCTTCGGCCGGCTCGCGTACTCGCTCGGGGAGCACGGTCAGCTCCCGCGCGCGTTCGGGCGGCTGCACAAGCGGACGCTCGTCTCGCCGCAGTCCGTCGTCGCGGCCTGCGGGATCTCGATCGTCCTGCTCGTCTCGACTGCCTGGACGACGAACCCTGTCTCGTTCCTTGCGTCGCTGTTCAGCTTCGGCGTGCTGCTCGCCTTCACCGCGGCGCAGCTCGCCGTGATCCGGCTGCGCGTGACGCAGCCGCAGCTGCGGCGGCCGTTCCGCGTGCCGCTGAACGTCCGGATCCGGGGCGCCGACATCCCGGTGCCGAGCGTCCTCGGCGCGCTGGCGACGGCCGCGATCTGGGTCGTGGCGATGGTGACCCACATCGGCGCGCGCTACGCCGGCCCGGCGTGGCTCGCAGTCGGCGTCGTCGTCTACCTCCTCGTGCGCCGCGCCCGCGGCGAGGGCGTCTTCGCGCACGTCCACCCGGAGGAGCACACGCTTCCCGAAGCGCACTTCGAGCGGATCCTCGTGCCGATGAAGCTCGGCGAGATTGGCGAGGAGATGGTCGCGACGGCGGTGAAGCTCGCGCAGGACCGCGGCGTCGCCGTCGAGGCCCTGCACGTGATCCTCGTCCCGCTCGACCAGCCGATCGACGCGCCGATGCACGACGAGGAGGAGCGCGCCGCCGCATCGCTCGCCGAGGCCGCCGCGCTCGGCGCCGACCACAACGTGAAGGTCGTCGGCCGCACCGTGCGCGCTCGCTCCATCGGCGACGCGATCGTCGACGCCGCCGCCGCGGACGGCGTCGACCTGATCGTCCTCGGCTCGTCCCCGCGCTGGCGCCGCCAGTCGCGCTTCTTCTCGCCGACGGTCGACCACGTCCTCCGCCGCGCGCAGGCCGAGGTGCTGATCGTCGCGTTCCCGCAGGGCGTCCTCGAGGACGCCCCGGCTTGAGCGACCGCGCTACGCTCCGCAGGTCATGAAGGCAGTCGTCATCGGGTGCGGCCGCGTCGGCTCGTCGATCTCGCTCCAGCTCCAGCGCGAGGGCTGGGACGTCTCGGTCGTGGACGAGAACGAGGACGCGCTCTCCCGCCTCGGCGAGCACTGGCCCGGCGTCTTCCTGGTCGGGCACGGCATGGACACCGACCTCCTCCGCGAGGCGGGGATCGAGGAGGCGGACGCGGTCGTCGTCGCCACCGACGGCGACAACACGAACATCGTCATCGGCCAGGTCGCCCAGAAGCGGTTCGGCGTCGGCTGCGTGGTCACGCGCGTTCTCGATCCGGCCCGCGCGCGCCTCTACCGCGAGCGCGGCATGCGCACGATCAGCCCGACCGAGGTCGCGATCGGCGAGCTGATGGAGGCCGTCCGCGCCTGCGAGGTGCCCACGCCGACGCAGGTGGTGCACCGCTAGATGTACGTGATCGTGGCGGGCGGGGGGAAGGTCGGCGCGAACGTCGCACGCTCGCTCATGCGCCTCGGCCACGAGCTGACGCTGATCGAACAGCGGCGCGACCGCTTCGAGCGCCTCGAGGACGAGTTCGAGCACCAGGTGCAGCGCGGCGACGCGACCGAGCTCTTCGTCCTGGAGCGCGCGGGGATCGCGCGTCCGCCGGACATCGTCCTCGCGCTGACAGGCGACGACGAGGACAACATGGTCATCTGCCAGCTCGCCAAGGAGAAGTACGGCGTGCCGAAGGTGATCGCGCGCGTGAACGACCCGCGCAACCAGGCCCATTTCGACCTGCTCGGCATCTCGCCGACGATCTGCGCGACCTCGTCGATCATGGCGATGGTCGAGCACGAGGTGCCGGAGCACGAGCTGATCCACCTCCTCGAGCTGCGCAAGGAGAACCTCGAGATCGTCGAGGTCCAGATCGACCGCGACTCCCCGTCCGCGGGCAAGCGGGTCGAGAAGCTCGAGCTGCCCGAGGGCGCCCGCCTCATCTCCGTCATGCGCGAGGGCAAGGCCGAGATCGCCGTCGGCTCGACGACGCTCGAGGCCGGCGACCAGGTGCTCGCGATCCTCGAGCCCGGCAAGGAGGACGAGCTCCGCCGGGTGTTGCTGCGCGCCTGAGCGGGCAGAAGGCACTCATGAGGGTGGTTGCGCTCGCGGCGGCGGCCGTCGTCGCGTTCGCGGCCGGGGTGTGGGCCGGGTCGTCGTCCGGGCAGACGGCCGGCCACGACTGGCCGCGCTTCGGCTTCGACGCGAGCCGGTCGAGCTCGTTCCCGTATCCGACCGGCCTGAAGGTCGCGGCGCTCCAGCGCCAGCAGGTGCAGCTCCCCGGGACGGCGGACTCGTCCGCCATCTACCTGCAAGCCGTCACGATCGGCAGCTCGGCGCACGACGCGTTCTTCCTCACGACGACGTACGGGATCACGGTCGCCGTCGACGCCTCGAGCGGCCAGATCCTGTGGACGTGGAAGCCGCCCGGGTACTCGTCCTGGGCCGGGAGCGCGCAGATCACGACCGCGACGCCGGTCGCCGACCCGAGCCGCGACTGGATCTACGCCGCCTCGCCGGACGGGATGATCCAGAAGCTCGCCGTCGCCGACGGCCACGCCGCGTGGCGCGTCTCGATCACGAAGCTCCCGTCGCGGGAGAAGATCGCCGCGTCGCTGAACTACGCGGGCGGGCGCGTGATCGCGACGACCGGCGGCTACATCGGCGACGCGCCGCCGTACCAGGGCCACGTCGCGACCATCTCGCCGGACGGGACCCTCCTCCACGTCTGGAACTCGCTCTGCTCCGACCAGACCGGGCTGATCGACCCGCACTCGTGTCGCTCGAGCGACTCCGCGATCTGGGGCCGGGCGGGCGCGGTCGTCCTCCCGGGCAGCGGCGACCTGCTCGTCGCGACCGGCAACGGGCCCTGGAACGGGACGACCGACTGGGGCGACGCGGTACTCCGGCTCGCCCCCGACGCGAGCCGCATGCTCGGCAACTACACGCCGACCAACACGCAGGAGCTGAACCAGAACGACACCGACATCGGCTCCACCTCGCCCGTCTACCTCACGCCGACGCTGATCGCCCAGGGCGGCAAGGACGGGAAGATCCGGCTGCTCTCGCTCGCGCGGCTGGGCGGGACGAGCCCGCACCAGGGTGGCGAGTTGCAGGTCGTCTCGACCCCGTCCGGCAGCGACCTCTTCACGGCGCCGGCGGTCTGGAGGAGCGGCGGCCGGACCTGGCTCTTCGCCGCCGACAACGGCGGGACGCAGGCGTGGCTGCTCCGGAACGGGAAGCTGCGCAGCGTCTGGAAGAACGGCACCGGCGGCACGAGCCCGGTCGTGGCCGGCGGGCTGCTGTGGGTCTACGACCCCGGCGGCGGCCTGAACGTCTACGTCGCGAACACGGGGAAGCTCGTGCGCACCCTCGACTGCGGCGGCGGCCACTGGAACAGCCCGATCGTCGCCGACGGCCGCGTCGCCCTCCCCGAGGGCAACGCGAACGACCACGCCACGAGCGGCGTGCTCGACATCTGGCGCTGAGTCAGCCCGCGCGGCGGCGCCGGACCTGCGGCGCCTGCTGGCCGAGCGCCGCGTAGGCGAGCGCCTGCAGCGACTCGTTCAGCGTCGCGAGCTCGCGGGTGAGGCGGAGGAAGTTCTCCTCGTTGTCGAGCCGCTTGTTCATCTTCGCGAGCTCGTCGCCGAGCCGGTCGAGCCGCTCGAGCAGGATGTCGAAGCGGCGGTCGGAGAGATCCGTGCGCTCCATAGCCCCTATGGTAAGGCGGCGAGCTCCTCCCGCGACGCGACGACCACGACGTCGGCGCCGAGCGCCGCGCGCACCTCGTCCAGCGTCCCGACCGTCTCGACCCGACGCGTCGCGCCGACGTGCGCGAGGGCGAGCTCCGCGAGCTCGCGCGGCGCGTCCGTGTACACGCCGATCCGCGCGCCCGCGGCCGCCTGCCGGCGCAGGAGCGCGCTCACGTCCGCGCGCGGGCGGAAGAACACCGGCGCCCGGTCGGCCGCGAACCGCTCCAGCAGCGGCCGCCACTCGCCGAGCCGCTCGTCGAGGAGCGCCGCCGCGGCGACGCGGTCCTCCGGCACGTCGAGCTCGACGCGCGCCCGCCGCGCCGCGTCGTCGAGCCACGCGTCCCAGAGCGGCCGCGTGTCGGCGAGGACGGCGTCGAGGTCGAGCGCGAGCGCTGGCACGGCGACCGATGCTAGTTTCCGCCGCACACACACCGGCGAGCGGTGAGGGAACTCCGGTGCAAGCCCGGGACGGTCCCGCCGCTGTAAGGGGAGACGCTCTTCCGCCACGACGCCACTGGGCCATGGGCCTGGGAAGGCGGCGGGGGAGGGAGCCCCGAGTCAGAAGACCTGCTGCCCGCCGCGCAACCCGAACCCCTCGCGGAAGGAGGATTCGTTGCTTCGCCGTTCCTTCGTTCTCCTCGTGGCCCTCGCGGCCGCCCTCGTCGCCGTCTCCCTCGCGCCGGCGCGCACGCACGCGTTCCCGAGCCGGATCGTCTCGCTCTCGCCGACCGCGACCGAGGACCTCTTCGCCATCGGCGCCGGCAAGCAGGTCGTCGCGGTGGACGACCAGTCGAACTACCCGACGAACGCCCCGCACACGAGCCTCTCCGGCTACACGCCGAACGTCGAGGCGATCGCCGCCTACAAGCCCGACCTCGTCGTCATCTCGTTCGGCGGCCCGTTCGTCGACCAGCTGAAGTCGCTCGGGATCCCCGTCGTGTTCGAGAACGCGGCGGACAACCTCGCGCAGGCGTACGAGGAGATCCGCGACCTCGGCCGCCTCACGGGCCACGAGACGCAGGCGACGGCGGTCGTGCACGGGATGGAGACGCAGCTGAAGCAGATCGTCCAGAGCGTCCCGAAGTCGCGGCGGCACTTGAGCGTCTACCACGAGCTCGACCAGACGTACTACTCGGCCACGTCGGACACGTTCATCGGGCGGATCTACAAGCTGTTCGGCTTCCGCGACATCGCCGACGCGGCCGACACCGCGCACACCGGCTACCCGCAGCTGTCGGCGGAGTACATCGTCTCGGCGAACCCCGACATCGTCGTGCTCGCCGATTCGAAGTGCTGCGGCCAGACCGCGACGACCGTCGCCGCGCGGCCCGGCTGGCAGACGATCTCGGCGGTGAAGAGCCACCGCGTGATCACGGTCGACGACGACGTCGCCTCGCGCTGGGGGCCGCGCGTCGTCGACTTCGCGCGCGCCGTCGCCGCGATCGCGAAGAAGGGCTGATGGCCGTCGAGTCCCTGGGCGAGGGCGTGGCGCCGCGCGTCGAGGCGCGCGGCGTCGGCCCTCGCTGGGGGCTCGCGGTTGGCGCGTTGCTGGTCGGGGCGCTGCTCGTCGGGCTCGGCGTCGGCCCGGTCGGGATCGGCTTCGGCGACATCGTCCGCTCGGCGCTCTCGGCCGTGCCGCTGCTCCATGTGCACTCGCCTCTGAGCGCCGTCCAGCACGCGGTCCTCTGGCAGCTGCGGGCGCCGCGCGTCGTGCTCGCCGCGCTCGTCGGCGGGATGCTCGCGGTCGCCGGCTCGGCATACCAGGGAGTCTTCCGGAACCCGCTCGCCGACCCGTACCTCCTTGGCGTCGCCGGCGGCGCCGGGCTCGGGGCGACGATCGCGATCGTCTACGGGCTCGTCGGCTCCGGCGCGCGCTGGGGCGTCCCGGCGGCGGCGTTCGCGGGGGCGATCGCGGCCGTCGTCGCGACCTACGTCCTCGGCCGCTCGGCCGGCCAGGCCCGGACCAGCGGCGCGCTCGTGCTCGCCGGAGTCACGATCGCGACCTTCACCGCCGCGGTGCAGACGTTCATCCAGCAGCTGCACACCGACCAGCTCCAGAACGTCTACGCGTGGCTGCTCGGCGGGTTCTCGACGGCGAGCTGGCGCGACGTCGCCGTCGCGTCGCCGTACATCGCGCTCAGCGCCGTCGTGCTCGTCCTCCACCGGCGCGTGCTCGACGTGCTCAGCCTCGGCGACGACGAGGCCGCGTCGCTCGGCGTGGACGTCGCGCGCGTCCGGCTCGTCGTGGTCGTCGCGGCGACGCTCGGGACGGCAGCCGCCGTCTCCGTCAGCGGGCTGATCGCGTTCGTCGGGATCATCGTCCCGCACACGATCCGGCTGCTCGTCTCGACGAGCTACCGGGCCGTCGTCCCGCTCTCGCTCGCCGTCGGCGCGGCGTTCCTCGTCCTGACCGACGTGCTCGCGCGCACGGTTCTGTCGCCGTCGGAGCTGCCTATAGGGGTCGTGACCGCGTTCTTCGGCGCGCCCTTCTTCGCCGTCGTCCTCCGCTCGGCCAGGACGATGCGGTGATCGAGCTCGACGGCGTCTCCGTGCGCTTCGGCGAGGTCGAGGCGGTGCACGACCTCTCGCTCACGGCGGAGGCGGGGGAGTGGGTGGCGCTGATCGGGCCGAACGGCGCCGGCAAGACCTCGGCGCTTCGTGCGCTCGCGGGCCTCGTCCCGTTCTCCGGCGAGATCCGGCTCGACGGCAGCGACGCGCGCGCGCTCGGCCGGCGCGCGCTCGCGCGGCTCGTGGCCTTCGTCCCGCAGAAGCCGGAGACGCCGCCGGAGCTGACGGTCGCGGAGTACGTCCTGCTCGGCCGCACGCCGCACATCTCCTACTTCGGCAGCGAAGGCCGCGGCGACCGCGAGTCCGCCCGTCACGCCCTGCGGCGCCTCGAGCTGGAGGACTTCGCCGAGCGGCGGCTCGGCTCGCTGAGCGGAGGCGAGCTCCAGCGCGCCGTGCTCGCGCGCGCGCTCGCGCAGGAGGCGCCCGTCCTGCTGCTCGACGAGCCGACGACGGCGCTCGACCTCGGCCGCCAACAGCTCGTCCTCGAGCTCGTCGACTCGCTCCGCGGCGACGGCCTGACGGTCGTCTCGACGATGCACGACCTGACGCTCGCCGGCCAGTACGCCGACCGGCTCCTCCTCCTCGACCGCGGCCGCGTCGTCGCCGAGGGCGCTGCGGCGGAGGTGCTGTCCGAGGCGAACGTCGGCTCGCACTACGGCGCCCGTGTGCAGGTGGTCGAGCAGGACGGCGCGGTGTTCGTCCTGCCCGTACGATCGCGCGGGTGACGGCAAGCGCGTCGATCCTGACGATCGGGAACGAGCTCGTCTCCGGCGACGTGCCGAACACGAATGCGTCCTGGCTCGCCAAGCGGCTCGCGCCGCTCGGCGTCCGGGTGCGGATGACGGCGGCGCTCGCGGACGAGATCGAGGCCATCGCCGAGTTCGTCCGCGCCGAGGCGCCGCGCGTCGACTTCCTGCTGGTGACCGGCGGCCTCGGCGGGACGCCGGACGACCTCACGCGCGAGGCGATCGCCTTTGCGTTCGACGTGCCGCAGGAGGAGGTGCCGGAGCTCGCCGCCGGCCTGCGCGCCCGCTTTGCGCGCGACCCGGACTACGCTGCGCGCTGGGCGCTCCTGCCGCGAGGGAGCCGCCCGCTCCACAACCCGCTCGGCGGCGCGCCCGGCTTCGCCCTCGAGAACGTCTACGTCCTCCCGGGCCTCCCGTCCGAGATGGAGGCGATGTTCGCCGAGATCGAGGAGGAATTCCGCCGGGGCGCGCCGATCGACGCGTGGCGGCGCACCTACCGGACGCGCGAGAGCGTGATTGCCGCCGCGCTCGCCGAGGTGAACGAGCGCTGGCCCGGCGTCCTCGTCGGCTCCTACCCGCGCTTCGAGCCGGGCGGCTCCGAGGTCGACGTCGTCGTCAAGTCGAGCGACGCCGACGAGCTCGCGGCCTCGTCCGGCTGGCTCGAGGCCCGCCTCGACGAGCTCACTCGCGGCTGAACAGCGCCGCCGACGGCAGGTAGAACGCCGCCACGGCGAACGTCAGGAAGACGCTCGCGAGCGGACTCCAGAACGCGACGAGGAGCGTCACGACGTACAGCGGCACGCCGGGATCGAACGCCCGCGTGATCGCCCGCACCGTCGAGTCCGGCACGCCCTCGCCGATCAGCCGCCGCCCCATCGAGGCGTACCGCCACCAGACGTTGTAGACGATCGCCATCAGCACGAAGGTCGCGTCGTACGCGTACACCGCGGCGTCCTCGCCCGGCTTCTGCAGGTACTCCGCCACGAGCCGCGTCGGGAACGGGAGGAAGCCGACGATCAGGAGGAGGATCAGGTTGACGAAGAGCAGCGTCCGGTCGGCGCGGCCGAGCGTCTCGACGCAGTAGTGGTGGTTCATCCAGATGATGCCGATCGTCAGGAAGCTCGTCGCGTAGGCGAGGTACGCGGGCCAGAGGCCGGTGAGCTGGGAGCCGAGGTCCTTTCCCGACGTGACCGAGAACTCGAGCACGAGCAGCGTCGCCGCGATCGAGAAGACGCCGTCGCTGAAGGCCTCCAGGCGCCCGGTGCCGCTGCCGTTCACGGCAACGATCGTGGCGAGAGGGTCGGACGTCCCTAGACTCAGGCCGTGCGCGTCTTCCGCCCCTGGCTCGTCGCCGGCCTGCTCCGGCCCGTGTTCCTCGGCGTCGCCATCGCGGCCGCCGTGATCGCGGGGTCCGAGAGCGGCTCGTTCTCGATCGCCGTGCTGGCGTTCTTCGTCGCGCTGTCGTCGGGGAAGGTCGTGCGCCGCCTCGTCCGCAGCCGCCGGGTCGAGGCGGCCTATGCCGCGATCTGGCCGGTCGCCGCGATCGGCTTCACCGTCCTCTTCGTCGAGCTCGGGCTGCCGAAGTGGGCGTCCGTGCTCCTCGCGCTCGTCCTCGCCTCCCTTGCGCGCCTGTCGATCCGCCGCGAGCGGCCGCAGATCGGCGTGCGGATCGGGACGGACGCGATCGAGGGCACCTGGCGCCGCAGGGAGACGTAGGGGTCGGTTCCGGGCTTCTCCGGATGCCGCAGCGCGCGCCGCGGGCGCATGCTGGAGGCATGAACGAGAACGCGCATCCGCTTCGCGTCGAGGGCCGCCTGGACGAGCCGCTGAGCCGCTGGCTCTGGCTCGTCAAGTGGCTGCTCGCCATCCCGCACTGGTTCCTGCTCGTCTTCCTCTGGATCGGCTTCGTCCTCGCGACGCTCGTCGCGTTCGTCGTCCTCCTCTTCACCGGCCGCTACCCGCGCCGGCTCTTCGACTACAACGTCGGCGTCCTCCGCTGGAGTTGGCGCGTCGGCTTCTACTCCGTCTCCGCGATCGCCACCGACCGCTACCCGCCGTTCACGCTCCAGGACGTCCCGGACTACCCGGCCGGGCTCTCGCTCGAGTACCCGGAGCGCCAGCGCCGCGGGCTGAAGCTGATCGGCTGGTGGCTGCTCGGGATCCCGCAGTACATGATCGCCGGCCTGATCGGGGGCGCGGCGCTCGGCATGCACGAGCACTGGCCGAGCCTGGTCGGGATCCTCGTCGCCGTCGCCGGGATCCTCCTGCTCGTCGGGCGCGGCTACCCGCGCAACGTCTTCGACCTGGTCATGGGCTTCAACCGCTGGTCGCTGCGCGTGCTCGTCTACGGCGCGCTGCTGACGCCGGAGTACCCGCCGTTCCGGCTCGACCAGGGCGGGGAGGAGCCTACGGCGCCAGAGCCGGGCGGACAGCCTGACCCAGCAGCCTGACCGGTTCCAGGTCGGTGTGGAGGAGGTGCTGGAGCAGGACGCGGTCGCAGCCGACCTGCTCGTAGTCGCGGAGCCGCGCGACGACCTCCTCCACCGAGCCGGCGACGGCGCGCTCGGAGTACGCGGCGAGCCAGTCGTCGAAGCCCTGCTCCCGCGGGCGGCGCGAGTACAGCTCGTGGGCGCGCTCCCGCATCTCCTCGTGCGTCTCGCCGACGAGGAAGCCGGTCATGACGCTGAAGCGCAGGCCCGGCACCTTCGCCTTGATCCGGGCCGCCTCCTCGGGTGAGGCGAACGGCGTGTTGTACTCGTCGGCGAAGCGCAGCGCGGGCTCGACGGTGCCGCGCCCGCCGGAGCCGCCGACGATCAGCGGCGGCCGCGGCCTCTGCACCGGCTTCGGCTGCGCGGGCGCGTCCTCGAGCGTGTAGTGCCTCCCGCGGAAGTCGACGCGGCCCTCCTCCGTCCAGAGCCGGTGCACGATCTCGAGCTGCTCGGCGAACATCTCGACCCGCACGGGCGTCTCGGGGAACGGGAAGCCGTAGGCGCGGTGCTCCCGCTCCATCCAGCCGGCGCCGAGGCCGAGCTCGATCCGGCCGCCCGAGACGTGGTCGGCGGTGGCGGCGGCGTTCGCCAGCACCGTCGGCGGCCGGAAGGTGGCGGGGGAGACCATCGTCCCGAGGCGAAGGTTCGTCGAGCTGGCGGCGAGGGCGGCGATCGCCGTCCACGCGTCGTGCGCGACGTTCGCGTCCTCGTCGAGCTGCGAGATGTAGTGGTCGGAGCGGAAGAGCGTGCCGACCCCGTGCCGCTCGCACGCATCGGCGAGCGCGACCCAGTGCTCCCAGGTCACGCCCTCCTGGCCCTCGATCATCAGCGCGACGTCCACGGTCGTAGTTTCCATGCTTTCGCGGCCGGGGAGGAGCGGTTCGTGACGATCCGCTACTCGAAGCAGCTCGCCGACCTCGCCGAGCCGCTCGACGCGGTCGCGGACCCGGTGCAGGAGGCGGTCAAGGCCGTGCCGAAGCCGGTGCGCGACGTCCTCGACGGCGTCTGGCTCGGGAACCCGCTCCACCCGGCGCTGACCGATGTTCCGCTCGGCGCGTGGACCGCCGCGGCGGCGCTCGACCTCGTCGGCTCGGAGGCTGCGGACCAGGCGCTGCTCGTCGGGATCCTCGGGGCCGTCCCGGCGGCGCTGACGGGGCTCAACGACTGGAGCCACCTCCAGGGCGACTCGAAGCGGGTCGGCGTCGTCCACGGGCTGCTGAACACGATGGGGCTGACGCTCAACGTCGCCTCGTTCTTGGCCCGCCGCGACGGGCGGCGCGGTCTGGCGAAGGTGCTCTCCGGCGTCGCCTACATCGGCGCGCTCTTCTCGGCGCACCTCGGCGGCCAGCTCTCGTACGGGTTCGGCGTGCGCGTCAACCGGACGGCGTTCGAGAGCCCGCGGGAGAAGTTCGCGCCGGTCTGCGACGAGAGCGACCTGAACCGCGGGAAGCTCGTCGGCGTCGAGCTCGAGGGCGAGGCGGTCGTCGTCGCGAGGTCGGAGGAGACCGGGGAGGTCTGCGCGATCGCGGCCACGTGCTCCCACCTCGGCGGCCCGCTCGACAAGGGCGAGCGCGAGGGCGACACCGTGATCTGCCCCTGGCACGGCTCGCGCTTCCACCTCTGCAGCGGCGACGTCGAGGGCGGCCCGGCGGTCTACCCGCAGCCGCGCTACGAGGCGCGCGTCCGCGCCGGCAGGGTCGAGATCAGAGCTGCCAAGGGCTGACGGAGCCCCTCGCTATCCTCGGTCGATGGCCGCGACGACGCCGGAGACCTACCTCGAGGACCTGAACCCGGCGCAGCGCGAGGCCGTCCTCCACACCGAAGGGCCGGTGCTCGTCATCGCCGGCGCGGGCTCCGGGAAGACGCGCGTCCTCACCCGCCGGATCGCCCACCTGCTGCGCGCCGTCGGTGCGAAGCCGAACGAGATCCTCGCGATCACCTTCACGAACAAGGCCGCCGCCGAGATGCGCGAGCGCGTCGAGCATCTGATCGGCCCGCCCGCGCGGGCCGCCTGGATCATGACCTTCCACTCCGCGTGCGGCCGCATCTTGCGCCGCGAGGCGGAGCGGCTCGGCTACCGCTCGAACTTCACGATCTACGACTCCGCGGACCAGAACCGGCTCGTGAAGAGCTGCCTCGAGGAGCTCGAGCGCGACCCGAAGCGCTTCACGCCGCGCGGCATCCACAGCCAGATCTCGAACGCGAAGAACCAGCTGATCGGCCCGGACGAGTACCTCGAGCGCGTCCAGAGCTTCTACGACCAGACCGTCGCCGAGGTCTACCGGCTCTACCAGCAGCGCCTCTTCGCGTCGAACGCCGTCGACTTCGACGACATGCTCTACCTCACCGTCGACGTCCTCGAGCGCTTCCCGGAGGCGCGCGAGCGCTGGCAGAAGTCGTTCCGCTACGTCCTCGTGGACGAGTACCAGGACACGAACCACGCGCAGTACCGGCTCCTGCAGCTCCTCGCCGGCGAGCATCAGAACGTGTTCGCGGTGGGCGACCCGGACCAGTCGATCTACGCGTTCCGCGGCGCCGACATCCGCAACGTGCTCGAGTTCGAGCGCGACTTCCCCGGCGCCTACACGATCGCGCTCGAGCAGAACTACCGCTCGACG
>JAFAIV010000074.1 GCA_019236545.1 Actinomycetota bacterium
GAAGCCGGAGATGTCGAAGCTCGCCTTCAGCCGCACGCGCAGCCCCATCGGCGGCAGCGAGGGGTCGTCCGACGACGACGCGTAGTGCCGCGCCGGGTAGACGTACGCCCGCCTCGTCCGCGGCGCCGTGAAGCGGAGGGCATGGTCGATGACGCCGCGCGCCACCTCGTCGTACCGCGCCAGCCCCGGGAAGATCGGCAGCCCCGCGGCGTCGGCGGACGTCCAGCCGGCCGGCCGCAGGTGGTCCGAGGTGAGGCTCCAGACCGCGCCCGAGCCGGCCTTCCAGCCGCCGCCGGGCTTCGGGTAGAGCGCGAACAGCTCGTAGAGCTTGCAGGTGTCCTTGTCGACGAGCAGCGCGTGCCGGTCGCCGCTCGAGCCGTTGCCGCCCTCGATGTGGACGGTCTTCGGGATCGGGTAGCGGACGCGGTCGGACTCGTCGGCGTAGTCGAACGTGACGCTCGACTTCGGCGTCTTCTCCGAGACGACGTCGTACGGGATCCCGATCGGACCGCCGTCCCACAGGCCGGAGCCGAAGTCGGCGTGGACGCCGTTCGAGAGGCCGATCGACGCGAGCAGCTGCTGCGAGCCCGCGGCGACCGGGAGCTGGTCGACCCGCTGATTCCACGCGTTGTCGGCCGGGAACACCGGGCACTTCGGCGCCTGCGGCAGCCGAAGCGCGCTCGCCGACGCCGCGGCGACCGCGAGCACTCCGAGGACGGCGCCGAGGACCCCCAGCCTGCGCACGGCCCTATGGTGCCACGGTTTCGCGCGCAGCGACAGGCAGCGCCACGGTGACCCGCGTGCCCTCGCCCTCGCAGCTGTCCAGCTCGATCGTGCCGCCGTGCTGCTCGACGATCGCCCGGACGATCACCAGCCCGAGGCCGGTCCCGGGGATCGCGCGGCGCGTCGCGGTCGAGGCGCGGAAGAAGCGGGAGAAGAGGCGCTCCTGCTCGGACGCGGGTATGCCGACGCCGGTGTCGGAGACGCTGATCACCCCCCGGCCGTCCTCGGACGCGACCGTCACGTCGACGCGGCCGCCGGGGCCGGTGAACTTGACGGCGTTCGAGATCAGGTTGTCGAGCACCTGCTCGAGGCGGCTCGCGTCGCCCTCGACGACGGCGCCGCCGTTCGCGTGCAGCTCGAGCGTCAGCTCCTTCTCGACCGCCGCGGGCTGCGCGGCGGCGACGGCGGCGTCCGCGACCTCCGCGAGGTCGAGGGGCGCGAGGTCGAGCTCGAGGCGCTGCGCCTCGATCTGCGCCACGAGCAGCAGGTCCTCGACGAGCCGCTGCAGCCGCTTCGTCGAGCGGCGGATCACCGTCAGGTAGCTGCGCCCGGTCTCCGTCAGGTGATCCTCCTCGTCGGCGAGCAGCTCGAGGAAGCCGGAGATCGACGTCAGCGGCGTGCGGAGCTCGTGCGAGACCGACGCGACGAACCCGTCGCGCAGCCGGTCGAGCTCGCGGTCGGCGGTCACGTCGCGCAGCGTCCAGACGCGGCCGGCCAGCTGCTGCCGCTCGTCGTAGACGGGGACGGTGAAGCCGCGGAAGACGCGCCCGGTGCCGACCTGCTCGAACTCGTCGGCGGTCATCGCGTCGGGCGACTCCGCGAGCTCCATCATGCGCTTGCGGTAGCGCTCCGGGTCGGTCACGTCGTCCGAGATCGCGAGCAGGCGTTCGGGGATCGTCCCGAACGGCGGCATCCCGAGCTCGACGGCGAGCCGGCGGAGCGGCGCGTTCGAGATCAGGAGGGTGCCGTCCGGGTCGGTGAGGCAGATCCCGTCGAGCGCGGAGTCGATCAGCGACGTCTGCAGCGCCTCGGTCGTCCGCTGCGTGCGCGCGCTCTCGCGGAGCTGGCGGCCGCCGAGGCCGGCGAAGAGGCCGAGCCCGGTGAGCGCGACGGCGCGGACGGTGACGGAGAGCGCGTCGGTCGGCCCGTGGCCGACGATTCCGACTGCGCCGTAGTAGAGACCGGTCGCGAGGAGGCCGGCGAGCACGCCGCGACGGCGGCCGAGCGCGACGCCGAGCAGCGCCACCCACGGCGCGTACGCGATCGCGCCGACGCGCTCGCCCGTGCCGTCCGCGACGGTCGCGGCGAACGTCAGCAGCAGGCCGGCGGCGCCGGCATACGCGAGGATCCGTCGGTTCCGGAGGATGCGCCCGATCGTACTTCGGTCAGGCGGCGAAGAGGTCGCGCAGAGCCTCGCCCAGCTCGTCGCAGCTCGACGGCTTCACGAGGTACGCCACGCTCCCAGACGGCGCCAGCCCCGCCTCCGGCGGATAGATGCTGAAGCAGATCACCGGCGGCGCGTCCTCGCCGAAGCGGCGGAGGACGGCGTGGCCGTACGGCCCGCTGGGCTCGAGGACGACGGCGTCCACCTGCGGCGGCGGGCCGGAGAGGCACGCGGACGGGCACACCGGCTCGTAGCCGAGCTTGCGCAACGTCGTCTGGATCAGCGAGCGGACGTCCGCGTCCGGGTCGGCGACGAGCACGCGCTTCACGCCGCCGCCTTCCCGAGGTCGGACGGCTCCTCGTGCTCGTCGTCCTCCTCCTTGCGCCCGCTCGTGAAGACGTAGACGAAGACGAAGCAGGCCGCGAGCAGGCCGAGCATGAGCGGCGAGCGGAGCGTGTTGATCGCGAGCACGCCGTACGGGATGCGGAGGAACTTCGCGCCGACGATGTCCTGCGGGTGCGGGCGCCAGACGTCGGGCGCGGTGCGGTTGTCGCCCTGCGTGACGAAGCCGTGGACGGCGTCGCCGCCGACGATCCGGTGGATGACCTGCAGTCCGGCCATCGGGTCGCCCTTCGGAACCTTGTACGCGATCACCTGGCCGACGTGGTACGCCGACTCGCGCTCGACGAGGACGAGGTCGCCGGTCTTGTAGACGGGGAGCATGCTCTTGCCGGAGACGAGCACCCAGCTCGCGCGGCCGCCGAGCTTCTGCGGCATGAACCAGTGGAACCAGCCCGCGACGACGGCCAGGACGAGCACCGTCGAGGCGACGTTCCGGACGAGCTTCCAGCGCGGGCTACTTCTCATAGTTGATCGTCAGCGTCGGGCGCCGCGCGGCGGTGCCGTTGTTCGAGGTGGCGATCGTCGTGCGGTCGCCGCCTGCGGGCGTGCCGCCGTCGAGGATCTCCCAGCCGAAGTTCGCGTTCGGGTTCTTGATCAGCGCGTCGACGTCGATCGTCACGGTCAGCGCCTTCGAGACGTTGTTCGTCGTGCCGGTCGCGAACGAGGTGGTCGCGCTCCCGACCTGGAGGCTGTGCGCCGTGTTCCACGTCGAGCTGCCGCTCCAGGTCTGGAGGACGGGGTAGAGCGTCAGCGTCCGGCTCGAGCTCGGGGCATTCGTGATGAAGAGGGTCAGCGTCGCCGTGTCGGCGCCACCGGTGGTCGGGATCGAGCAGCCGGAGAGCGAGAACATGATCAGCGACGCCTGGATCTTGTTCGTGTCCGGCTGGACGAGCATCGTCGTGTTGCTGCCGAACGAGCTGTTCGGCGAGTTCTGGTCGATGTAGGTGTCCGTCGTCGAGCTCGTCCCGCTGACGGTGCACGAGCTCTTCGTCAGCGACTGCGATGCGGTGCCGAGCGAGGACGACGAGACCGGCAGCGTCGTGGCGTAGCCGATGCCGATGCTGCCGGCCAGCGTCGCCGCCAGGGCGAGGGCGATCCGGCCCGGGGTGATCCGGAAACGCCTCATCCGGTCACCGCGAAGGCGTAGCCGTAAAGGCTCGTCGCCGAGACCGAGCCGAAGGAGGAGCCGGTGAGGGAGACGGTGCAGGTCGTCCCGCAGCTCGAGATCGTTCCGGAGGAGGTGCCGAGCGACGCGCCGGTCTGGCCGGTCAGCGTCACGAGCAGCGTCTTGCCCCGGCACGCGCTCGGGATGCCGCTCACCGTGACGCCGGTCACCGTCGAGGCGTTGTCGACGGTGCGGGTGGCCGAGGCGGCGAGGACGCCGCAGACCGGGACGGCGGCGTTCCCTGCCGACAGCACTGTGGAGGTGACCGCCAGCGAGGTCGCGGCGGCGACCGTGGCCAGGATGGCCCACAGTGCGAGCGTCGTGCCGAAGATCTTGGGGACGTACTTCATGCTCCGGTCTCTCTCCTCCGAGGGGAGAAGGCCGGGGCGCCCGCCGCCAGGCGCCCCGGCCGTCGTTGGCCTACCGGTACGGAGGCGCTAGCTCAGCCGTTGATCGCGACGTTGACGTTCGCGACGCTCGAGGCGATCGCGGAGCCCGTCAGCGACGAGATCGTGGCGGTGCCGCCGCCGACGGGGATCGCCACGTTGCCCGACGCGAGCGAGGTGTTGCTCGAGTCGGTCAGGACGACCGAGACCGTCTTGCCGGCGCACGCCGAGTTCAGGCCCGAGACGTTGACGCTGGTGACGTAGTAGCCCGCGCTCGGCGAGGACTGGTAGGTCAGGCCGTACGCCGTGGTCGGGGCGGTCGCGCCCTGGCAGCTGGGCAGGGACGCGTTGCCGGCGCTCAGGGCGGTCGGGCTCACGTTCAGGGTGGCCGCGAAGCCGTACACGGCGCCGAAGATGGTGAGGGCGAGCAGCGTCGCGAAGAGGACTCTCCGCTTCATCAGGCCCTTGATCAGCTTGGTCATGTCGTATCTCCTGTGGTCGCTTCCGTACCGGATGTGCGACCACAGTGTTCGACCGGCGCCGATGAGAATGGATGACCCCGCGGTATGCGTTGCGTATGACTTGAAAATCACCCTTTTGGGGGGCCGCAGGAACGCCGCAGAGTCCATCGCAGCCACTATCCCTCATTCGAGGGACGGCGTCTACAGAGGCAACGGCTGGTAGCGGGCGCGCGTCTCGTCGATGAACGCCGCCAGCCGCTCGGCGAGGGCGGCGTCGTGCAGTTCGAGCACGTTCTCCGCGTTCTGCTCGCCGGAATGGGACAGGTTGAAGCTGCCGGCGAAGATCGTGTCGTCCGCGACGGTGACCTTCGCGTGCATGTAGTCGTGCACCGTCCCCGGCCCCCACGGCGTCGAGCGCTTGCCGGTGAAGGGCGCCTTCGTCAGCACGGTGCGCAGGAGCGGCGACTTCCACTCGCCCTGGCCGCTCTGGTGCCACTGCCTCAACACCTCCTCGACCTGGGTCGCATCGACGACTCCGGCGACGTCCACCTTCCCGTCGGTCACGAGCTGCGCCAGCGTGCCGAGGATCGGCCCGGAGCTGAGGACGGGCGACGCGATCCGGACACGCCGCTGCGCGGAGCCGATCGCCTTCGCGATCCGGTGGGCGAGCCTCGTCCCCTCGCCCGGGCAGAACCAGGCACGCGTCCCGTCGAACGGCGTCGGCGCGACCTTGCCGCTCGCCGCGACGTTCCGCGTCGTCCAGAGCTGCTCGAAGTCCTCGAGGTAGCGCGCGGCGAGGGCGGGTGACGAGAGCGTGACGATGACGTTCTCCTCGCGTGTCCAGGAGTCCGCCGTCCAGTTCGTCGAGCCCGTCCAGACGAGGCTGCCGTCGCGGACGACGTACTTGTGGTGCATCAGGTCGGGGATGCCAGGGATCGCCGCGGTCGGGAAGGGAAGCGACTCGAGCCGGTCGGGGTCGGTCTTCGGCGGCGCCGGGACCGGCGGGCTGCCCGGATGGTCGACGTTGTAGACGAGACGGACGGCGACGCCTCGCTCCGCCGCCGCGGTGAGGGCTCCGGTGACGATCGCGTCGAGGTCGGGCGGCAGGTGCAGGTCGTAGACGGCGATCTCGAGCGTCCGCTGCGCTCCGGAGAGGAAGTCCGCGAGCGCATGGGCGGTCTGCTCGGCCGGCTGGCCGCCGTCGCTCAGCGTCCGGACTTCGATGCCATCCACTCGGCTTTGTGGGCCTTCTTGGCGGCCTGGTAGTCCGTCAGCGCCTGGGCCGAGTCGACGTCGCCGAGCGTCGGGTGGCTCGGGACGAGCCCCTCGGCGACCGTCACGCCGAACCGCTTCGCGAGCACGGCGGAGAGGCTCTTGATCTTCATCTCGCCGAAGCCTGGGAGCCCGGCGATCCGCTTGCGCAGGTCGGCCGAGTCCGCGGCGTCCGTCCAGATCCGCTCGGCCTTGCCGCCGTAGTCCTCCGCGACCGTCGCCGCGAGCTCGCGCACGCGCTCGGCCATCGCGCCGGGGAAGCGGTGGATCGCCGGCTTCTCGCGGAAGAGCGGCTCGAGGTCGGCCTGCGCGACCTTCCTCGGGTCGAGCGTGCCGAGCCGCTGCTTGAGGCGCAGCGGCCCCTGGAACGCCTGCTGGACGGTGACCTGCTGGTCGAGCGCGAAGCCGACGAGGAGCGCGAACGGGTTCTTCGCGAGCAGCTCGTTCGCCGCGTCGTCCTCGGTGAACCACAAGCGGTCGGGCATGCGCTGATCCTACGCCGAGGCGGCCGGCACGGCGATGCAGCGCGCGACGAACGGAGCGGCGCCGCGGTCGGCGAAGAATGCACGCGCGCGCTCGAGCTGGGCGAAGTCGCCGCGCTCGGCCGCGAGGAGGCGAGCCCACGCCGCGCTGACGAGCGCGCCGATCTCGTCGTACACGTCGGCGGCGCGGGCGAGGTCTCCCCGTGCGGCTGCGGCGCCGGCCTCCGCCCACGGCGTCCGGCGCAATCCGTCCGAGACGGCGAGCCAGTCCGACTCGCGCCCGAGCTCGACGAGCTGGAGGGAGATCTCGCCGAGGAAGCTCGGCTCGAGATAGGCGGGGGTCGCGACGAACTCGTCGGCGACGGCGTTCGCCTCGGCGATCTGACCGGTGAGGATGTGCAGGGTCAGCTTCGCCCCGAGCGCCGGCACGATCGCCTGCATGTCGCGTGCGAGCCGTGCCCCCACGAGGCCTTCCTCGACGAGCGGCGCGGCCTCCGCGAAGCGCCCGAGCATGGCCAGCAAATTGCCCTTCGCCGTCAACAGGCCGACGTGCACCTGGCTGCTCGGATCGACCTCCCGCAGGAGCTCCTCGGCATCCGTGAGCGCGGTCGGGTCCCCGTGGATCATCTTGTTCTGCACGAGCTGCATCGCCGGCCAGACCGCGGCCGCGCGACTGCCGAATCGGAGGCCGATGTCGCGGGCCTCCCGGCAGGCGACCATCGACTCGCGGACGCGCCCGAAGCCGGCGAGGTTCGACGCGAGGTTGTTGCGCGCGGTCGCCATCTGCTGGACGGACTTCGAGGCATCGGCAAGCTCGACGGCACGGCGCAGATCGTCGATCCCGAATCGATCGTCGCCCAGCTTGGCCTTCGAGATCCCGCGCGAGTTGAGCGCGTCCGAGCGCAGCTCGTCGCTGTCGAGCTCCTCCGCCATGGCGAGCGTCTCGTCCGCGAGACCGACAGCTCGGGCCGGATCGCCGCCGATGCCCTCGAGACGCGCCGCACGCGCGTAGGCGAAGGCCTTCGCGTAGGAGAGCGGAAGGTCGCGCGCGAGCTCGAGCGAGGCGGCGGAGTGGGCGCGGGCGCGCTCGCCGTCGCCGGTCCACCAGGTCGCCCAGGCGAGAAACGCCTCCGCCTCGGCCGCGCCTGCACGGTCGCCGTGCGCGACGAAGCCGTCGCGCGCCGACTCCGCGAGGGGGATGTCGATCGCCGCCTCCGCGCCGAATGCCTTCCCACGCGCGAGCCGGAGCTGAAGGCCCGGCCGGCTCGGGTCTCCGTCCGCGGTCAGGTCGAGCGCCTCGGTGGCGAGCTCGGCCGCGGACCCCCACGAGCCGAGCGCCGCCGCCCGTTCGGACGCGTCGATGAGCGCGCGCAGGGCGGGCTCCCGGAAGGCCTGAGGATCCGCGCCCGACGCCTCTGCGAGCCGTAGCGCCTCGCGGTAGTGGTGGGCGAGCATCTCCGCGCGGTCCTCGCTCCGGTCGGGCGACAGGCTCTCGATCCACGCGGCGGCCGCGCGATGCAGCTTCATCCGTCGTGCCCGCGGGATCTGGCCGTAGGCGACGTCGCGGACGAGCAGGTGCAGGAACGCGTACTGGGTCTCGCCCGCGACGGCCGAACGGCGGTCGCGCCGGACGAACTCGCGCCGTTCGAGCCCGTGCAGGAGGTCGTCGGTCGCGCCGTCGAGCGCGCCCGGCCAGAACACCTTGCCGAGAACGGCGGCGTCCTGGAGCAGCGCCTTCTCGGCGGGCGGCAGCCCGTCGATCCGCGCCGCGATCACGCCCTGCACGGTCTCCGGTAGCGGCAGCTCGCCGCCTTCGTGGTCGGCGAGCATGCGCGCGTACTCGGCCGCGTAGAGCGGGTTCCCCTCGGCCCGCCTGAGCACCGCCTGCTGCCTCTCCGCGTCCAGCACCCTGCGGTCGAGCACCGCCGCGAGCAGCCGCGCCGTCTCCTCCTCGGACAGCGGCGCGATCGAGAGAGCGGTCGCGTTCCGCTTGCCGCCTCCCCAGTCGGGACGCCGGTCGAGCAGCTCGGGGCGCGCGGTGGCGACGATCAGCACCGGCACGCCTGACACCCACTCCGCGAGGTAGTCGACGAAGTCGAGCAGCGTGTCGTCCGCCCAGTGGAGATCCTCGAAGACGAGGACGAGCGGGCGGCGCTCGGCGAGCGCCTCGAACAACCGCCGCCAGGCCGAGAACGCCTCGACGCGGCGGTCGCTCGACTCGTCGACCCGGCCGCCCGCACCGGCGAGGACGTGCACGTTCTCGCCGACCCAGCGGCGCTCCTCGGGATCGGGGAGAAGCTCGGCGAGCATCGCCTCGACCTTCCCCTGCACGGTCTCGACGTCGTCCGTCTCGAGGATCCCGGCCTGCGCCTTGACGATCTCGCCGAGCGCCCAGGCGCTGCGCGTCTCGCCGTACGGGAGCGAGCGGCCCTGGCGCCACCAGTACAACTCGGGCGAGGCGTCGAGGCGGCCCAGCAGCTCGGCGACGATCCGGCTCTTCCCGATCCCCGGGACGCCGACCAGCGTGACGAGCTGCGCCGTCTGCTCTCGCTGGCAGCGCGCCAGCGCGTCCTCGAGCAGGAACAGCTCCCGCTCGCGCCCGACGATCTCGGTCGCGTGCACCATCTCCACGTCGGTGCCGAGCCGCGAGCGCGCCGCGACGACCTCCCAGACGGGGACCGGCTGCGACTTGCCCTTCGCGTCGACCGGGTCGGCGTCGCGGTAGTCGATCACGTGGCGGGTCGCGCGCCAGGTCGCCTCGCCGACGAGGATCCCGTTCACCGGCGCCGAGGACTGGAGGCGCGCCGCCGTGTTGACGACGTCGCCGGAGACGAACGCGTCGCCGGCGCCCGGGTCGGCGTCGAGCGCGACGAGCGCCTCGCCGGTGTGGACGGCGGTGCGGATCTGGAGGTCGTCGCCGACCGTGTCGCGGATGGCCAGGGCCGCGAGGACGGCCCGGATGGGGTCGTCCTCGTGCGCGACGGGAGCGCCGAACACGGCCATGACCGCGTCGCCGATGAACTTCTCGACCGTGCCGCCGCGCTGCTCGATCTGCGCGCGCAGCTGCGCGTAGTACGGCGCCAGGATCGCCCGGACGTCCTCGGGGTCGCGTCCCTCGGCCAGCGCGGTCGAGCCGACGAGGTCGGTGAAGAGGATCGTCACGACCTTCCGCTCCTCGCGCACCATGACGAGAGCCTAGAACGGCCCGGCCCAGAACGGACGTTCGGCGCTAGGCTCCGAGGGTGGACCCGCTGAGCGTCTTCAGCCCGGAGACGCGGGCCTGGTTCGAGCGCGAGTTCCGCGCGCCGACGCCGGCCCAGGCGAAGGGCTGGCCGGTGATCGCGAGCGGCGCGCACACGCTGATCCAGGCGCCGACCGGCTCGGGGAAGACGCTCGCCGCGTTCCTCTACGCGATCGACCGCCTGACGCCGTCGCCCGGGGAAGGGCTGCGCGTCCTCTACGTCTCGCCGCTGAAGGCGCTGAACTACGACGTCGAGCGGAACCTGCGCGGGCCGCTCGCGGGGCTTCGTTCGGAGCTGCGGGTTGCGGTGCGGACCGGAGACACGCCGCAGAAGGAGCGCGCGGCGATGCTCAAGGACGCGCCGGACATCCTGATCACCACCCCGGAGTCGCTCTTCCTCCTCCTGACGTCGCAGGCGCGGGAGGTGCTCCGCTCGGTCGACACCCTGATCCTCGACGAGGTGCACGCGGTCGCCGGGACGAAGCGCGGCGCGCACCTCGCGCTCTCGCTCGAGCGGCTCGCGGCGCTGCGGGACGAGCCGATCCAGCGGATCGCGCTCTCGGCGACGCAGCGGCCGCTCGAGGAGATCGGG
>JAFAIV010000283.1 GCA_019236545.1 Actinomycetota bacterium
CGCTGATGGCGCGCTACCAGGTGCTGCGCTGGCAGGAGGTGCCGACGGTCGTGCGCGCGTTCGCGGAGGACGGGTCGACGGTCTCGCGCCAGCTCGACCCGTGGTTCCAGCAGGAGGTCGACCGCCGAGCGATGGCGCAGGGCCTCGTCGGGAGCGACGCGTACCTGGAGCAGTGGGCCTGGGACGAGCCGCGCGAGCGTGACGGCGGGGTGGAGGAGACGCTGGACGCGGTGGTGGCGGAGTTGGAGGAAGAGTTCAGGGGCTAGCCGGCGGCCCGGAAGCGCTCGAAGCGCTCGGAGAGGCGATCACGATCCGGCCGCCACACGCGGCGAGAAGGCAGCTCGATCGGCTTCGCATGGAACTGCTTCAGGAGGTCGAGCATCGGGCAGTCCTCGTCGTCGAGCAGCCGCTTGGAGACGTGGACCGTGTAGTCCGGCGACACTCCGACGAGGTCCTGGTCGAAGGCGCGGTGATGGATGGAGCACAACGAGAGCCCGTTGGAAACGACCGGCTCCCCGTGCTCTTCGAGGTCTGCGGCGATGTGCGCCGCATCTAGGAGTCGCGTCTCTTTCAAGCTGCAGATCGTGCATCGGCTGGAATAGGCAACGAGAACGCGGCCGCGGAATCGCGCCTGATGTAGGCGCACGCGCGTCTCGCGGACGGCATACCGCCGCTCCAGCGGATCATCCAGCAACACCGGCTCCGGCTCGTCGAGCGGCCCGATCATGCGGCCGGGCGACACCAGCACGCGCCGCGTCATCGTGTCATCCGCGATGACGTAGGCCGGATAGACAGGGCGATAGAAGCCAGGTCGCGTTGCGATGAAGTAGACGAGAGGCGCGGCCTGTGCGAAAGCAGCCCGCAGCGCGCGATTGTCCGGCTGGTCGACCGAACCTGCCCGGTACGCGTAATGGAAGCCGTCCGGCGTCTCCTCGTCGTCGTACGGCGAGTTCGCCGACGTATTGATGGCGAGCGCAGCGGCCCCGTCCTGCACTGCGGCCCGGTAGATGCCCTTCTGCGGCGACAGGAATGGGACGCGACGGCCACGGAACGCGAAACCACGGTCGAGCCCGTCGCGGTAGGGCACCTCTTCGCCGAATGTCGCGCGGAGGACATCCATTGCGGCGAAGCAGGCGGTGCGCAGGCTCTCGTCGGCCACGGGCCGATCCTCTCATCCGAAATGCAGAGCGGCGACCTCTCGGTCGCCGCTCCAGTGAATCCAGCCGCAGGCCTGGTTGCCGTCAGTCCCCGCGGAAGTCGGGGCCAGTCTTGCGCCAGGCGGCCGCGGCCGCGTCACGCTTTCGGGGGATCAGCGGTTCGGCTGGACGACCGTCAGTGAGTTGCCGTCCGGGTCGCGCACCCAGAACATCGGCGGTACCGGGGCGCCGTAGCGCGTGATCTCCGCGTCCACGTCGGCGCCGGCTGCCTTCAGCGCGGCGTGATCGGCCTCGACGTCGGTCGTGTCGAGGATGATCCCCGTCTCGACGCCTTCGGCCACGTCCGCCGGCGGACGCGGCGGGGTCAGGGCGATCGTCGTCGGGGCGCCCGCCACGGCCACCTCGATCCACCACGCTCCCGGGCCCATCGAGACGTCCACGACCTTCTCGAGCCCGAGCATCCCGACGTAGAAGTCGAGCGCGCGCTCGCGGTCCGTGACCTGGACGACGACGCGGCCGACCTGCGTGAGCTTCAGCTTCGTCTCCACCTGCGACATCGTGCGCCTCCTGTCCGTGGGCTGTCGTCGTTACGACCGGGGCGAGGCTCCGAACTCATCGGACTGCAGGAGCACTTCCTCGGTCAGCCGGAAGCGCTCGTGGACGACCTCGACGGCGCGGTCGAGCTCGCCGGCGCGGACGACGCACGAGATGCGGATCGGCGAGGTCGAGATGATCTCGATGTTGATCCCGGCGTCCGCGAGCGCCTCGAACATCGCCGCGGCGACGCCCGGGTGGCTCCGCATCCCGGCGCCGACGACCGACAGCTTCCCGATGTCCTCGTCGACCTGGTGGCCGCTCGCGCCGATCTGCTCGGCCAGCTCACGGAGGATCGGGTCGGCGGTCCCGAGCTCGGCCTTGGGGAGCGTGAACGAGATGTCCGTGAAGCCGGCCGCGGACACGTTCTGGACGATCATGTCGATGTGGATCCCGCCGTCGGCGAGCGGGCGGAAGAGCCGACCCGCGATCCCCGGGTGGTCAGGGACTCCGACCATCGTCACCTTCGCCTCGCCCTTGTCGCTCGCGATCCCCGACACGATGGCCTGCTCCAGCATCTCAGCCTCCTCGACGACCCAGGTTCCCTCGGTTTCCGTGAACGTCGAGCGCACGTGGATGCGCACGCCGTGCGTCCTCGCGTACTCGACCGACCGCAGCGCCAGCACCTTCGCGCCCGCGGACGACAGCTCCAGCATCTCCTCGTACGACACGACCGGCAGCTTCCGCGCCGCCGGGACGACGCGCGGGTCGGCGCTGAACACGCCCTCGACGTCGGTGTAGATCTCGCAGACGTCGGCGCCGAGCGCGGCGGCCATGGCGACGGCGGTGGTGTCCGAGCCGCCGCGGCCGAGCGTGGTCACGTTCGCGTCGGTCGAGACGCCCTGGAAGCCGGCGACGATCGCGATCCGGCCCTGGTCGAGCGCCTCGCGCACGCGGTCGACGCGCACCTCGAGGATCTTCGCCTTGCCGTGCTGCGTGTCGGTGACGATTCCCGCCTGCGAGCCCGTGAACGAGACGGCGTCGCGCCCGAGGTCGCCGATCGCCATCGCGAGCAGCGCCATCGAGATCCGCTCGCCGGCGGTCAGGAGCATGTCCAGCTCGCGCGGCTGCGGGCGTGAGGAGACCTGCGCCGCGAGGTCGAGGAGCTCGTCGGTCGTGTGGCCCATCGCCGAGACGACGACGCAGACGGTCGCGCCAGTGTCCGCGGTCGCGACGATTCGCTCGGCGACGCGGCGCATCCGCTCCGGCGTCCCGACGGACGTGCCACCGAACTTCTGGACGACGAGCGTCACAGGGCGCGCTCCAGGGCGGCGACGAGGATCTCGACGTGCTCCTCGCCCAAGACGAGCGGCGGGCGGATCTTCAGGACGTCGTCGTTCGGGCCCGTGCGGCCGACGAGGACGCCGTCGCGGCGGAGCGCGTTCACGACCTCGCGTGCACGTTCGGCGCTCTCCAGCTGGACGCCGACGAGCAGGCCGAACGCCCGCACCTCGAGGCCGAGCGCGGCGATCCGGTCGCGGAGCAGAGAGCCGATGCGCGCTGCGTTCTCGACGAGGCGCTCGTCCTCGATCACATCGAGCACCGTGAGGGCGGCGCGCGCGGCGACCGGGTTGCCGCCGAAGGTGGAGAAGACGGTGCGCGCGAACGGGAAGCGCTCGACGAGCTCGCGCCTCGTCACGAGCGCGGCGACCGGGTAGCCGTTCCCCATCGGCTTCCCGAGCGTGACGACGTCCGGCTCGATCCCGAGGGCGCGGTACGCCCAGAGGTCGAGTCCGCTTCGGCCGTGTCCGACCTGGACCTCGTCGGCGACGAAGATGCCTCCGGCGTCGCGCGTCGCGCGCGCGAGGGCCTGCGCGCGCTCGGCGCTCGCGGGCCGGATGCCGTCGCTCGTCAGCCCCGCGTCGAGGAAGGTCGCGGCGAGCGGCCGGTCGATCGCGATCTCGGCGAGGTCGGGTGCGACGCGGACGACGTGCGTGGGTGAGAAGCCGGGCGGCCACTCCTCCGGCGAGACGTCGGCGATCGCGTCCGTCACGCCGTGGTACGCGTGCTCGGTGATCAGCGCGCCGTCGTTGCCGGTGACGCCGCGCGCGATTCGCCAGGCGAGGTCGTTGGCCTCGCTCCCGGAGTTGACGAGCATCACCGTGTCGAAGCCGGGCATCGTCGCGAGCAGCCGCTCGCTGAGCTCGACGAGCGGCTCGTAGAGGTAGCGCGCGTGCGTGTTCAGCGTGCGCGTCTGGCGGACGACGGCCTCCGTGACGCGCGGGTGGCAGTGGCCGACGACCGGGACGTTGTTGTAGGCGTCGAGGAGCCGGCGGCCGTCGGGCTCGATCAGCCAGACGCCCTCGCCGCGCGCGACGTGCACCGGCTCGTCGTACGTCAGCCGCGTCAGGAGCGCGCCCATCGCGGCGTCGCGGCGGCGCGCCAGCTCCGCCCGCGGGACGACCGGGCGGGCGGCGCCGAGCTCGCGCGACCAGCGGCCCGGATCCTCCCGCCAGAGCTCCAGCAGCGCCCACGAGTCGTCGTCCCAGGACTGGATGTACGCCGCGTTCTCCGGGTAGCGCGAGACCCGCCAGGCGCTGATCGTGACGATGGCCGCAAGGCGGGTGGCGACGAGGTCGCCGAGCACCTCCAGCTCGTCCGGCTCCAGCGGCGAGCGCGACGTGTAGCCGTCGACGGCGAGCCGGGCGGCCCGGAAGACGTCGCCGCGCGGGCGGCCGCGCATGAGCGACGCAACGGCGACGGCGAGGTCTCCGACCCGTGCCGAGTGCATCACGTCGCCGAAGTCGAGGATCGCCGAGATCCGGCCGTGCTCGTCGAGGAGGACGTTGTCGAGGTTCAGGTCGCCGTGGACGATCTGCGCCGGCAGCAACGGCCAGCGCGGGACGACGCGCTCCTCATACCGGTCGAGCACGGCGTCGACGAGCGCGCGGCGGCCGACGAGCGCCGTGTGCGCGCGCAGGTCGAGCGCATGCGCGAGGTCCCAGAGCAGCTCGCGGCCGGCCGCCGGGTGGAAGAAGCCGCGCAGCGCGCGCGCGAGGCGCGCGTGCGTGACGCCGTAGTCGCGCAGCGCGCCGTCCGAGAGCTCCGGCCCGCCGTGGTGGCCGTGCCGCCGCTCGAAGAGGCGGACGAAGTGAGTCCCGTCTGGCCCGTCGAGCGTCGTCGACCCGAGCAGGCGCGCGACGGGCAGTTCCGGGTCGACGCGCTCGATGTGGGCGAGCGCCTTCGCCTCCAGGTCGAGGACGGCCGCGTCCTCGCCGAGGTTCGAGATCTTGAGGACTCCGTCGCCGACGAGGAAGGTCTGGTCGCGCTCGCTGCCGAGGTCGCGCGCTTCGCCCTGGAGGCCGAACAGCTCGGCGCCGATGGCCGCGACCTCGTCGGGCGTGAAGCGCGGCGGCGTCGACTCGAGGACGGAGGTCACGCGAGCGCCTCGTAGACGTCGACGCCGTGGTGCTCCTGGATGACGTTGCCGCCGTCGACCACGAGCGTCTGGCCGGTGACGTAGCTCGCCTCCTCGGAGCAGAGGAACGCGACAGCCGCGGCGACCTCGTCGGGCGAGCCGGGGCGGCCGACGGGCGTGTGCCGGCCGGACTCGAGCTCGTCCGGCTCGGAGGAGGCCGTCTCGATCCAGCCCGGCTGGACGGAGTTGACGGTGATCCCGTGGCGCCCGTGCTCGATCGCGAGCGTCCGCATCAGGCCGTCGAGCGCGCCCTTCGCCGCGGCGTACGCGGCCGAGCCGGGCGCGGAGACGACCGGGCCGGTCACGGACGAGACCATCACGATGCGCCCGAAGCCGCGCTCGACCATCTCCGGGAGCACGGCGCGCGAGAGGTGGAACGCCGTCTTCAACGTGATCTCGAGCTGCCGCTGCAGCGTCTCCGGCTCCATCTCGAGGACGAGGCCGCCGACGCCGTTGTCGACGCCGCTCTGCGCCATCCCCGCGTTGTTGACGAGGATGTCGACCGGGCCGTTCGCCTCGCGCGCGGCCCGCGCGAGCTCGGCGGCCTGCTCCGGGTCGGTCAGGTCGGCGACGTGGGAGAAGGCGCCGATCTCCTCGGCGCGCTCGTGGATCCGGCCGGTCGTGGAGGTGACGGTGACGCGCGCGCCCATGCGCGAGAGCAGGCGCGCGCACCCGAAGCCGATGCCCTCGGCGCTGCCCGCGCCCGTGACGAGCGCGTGCCGGTCGGCGAGCGAGAACGGGGCGGCCACGCCCCTAGGTTAGTGCTCTCCGCCCTCCCGGCCAGGCCACGGCTCGCTCGACGCGCCGCCGCCCTGCGCGTTGCTCGATATCTCCTCCTCGGCGCCCCCGACCGGGTGCGACACGGGGATGCCGCCCTCGACGACGTCGCGCGCCTCTTCGCGCCGCAGGCCCAACCATTGTTTGATTTGTTGCATGACTCCCATGTTGCGGGATCCTACGCGCAGGACAGCGTTGGCGTGCGTGGAAACGCGACCCGACATGGCCAAGAAGGAGCACTGGAAGGACGAGCCGGAGGAGCACGACTTCCCCGCCGCGGCCGACTACCTGAGCCTCGTGCTGCCGGACGCGGACGCCGGGCGGGTCGTCGACTCGCTTCAGGGCGCGCCACTCGTCCACCGCAAGGCGAAGGACCTCCTGCGCGCCAGCGGCCTGCCGCTGTTGAAGGAGGGCAGCCCGCACGTCGCGGCCGACCTCGCGAAGGTCCGCCGCGGCCAGCTCCTCTCGCCCGTCCTGCTCGTGCGCGGCCGCGCGCGCGACGGCGTGCCGCTGACCGTCGCCGACGGCTACCACCGCATCTGCGCGAGCTACCACCTCGACGAGGACGCCGACATCCCCTGCCGGCTGGTCGACCTGCCATGAGCGGTGCGGCGTGGTGGCGTCCGCTGCTCGTCCTCGAGCCGCCGGGGATCACGGCCGTGGACGACCCGCTCCTCGAGTGGCGGCGGCTGTTCTCGGAGCTCTTCGGGACGTTCCTGCTCGTTCTCGCCGGCGCGGGCGCCGCGGTCGTCGGCGCGCGCGCGCACGGCGCGATCAGCCGCGAGGCTGCCGTCACGGCGCCGGGCCTGACCGTGCTCGCGATCATCCTGTTCATGGGCGCCGTCTCCGGCGCGCACCTCAACCCGGCCGTGACGCTCGCCTTCACGCTGCGCGGCGACTTCCTCTGGCGGCGGATGCCCGGCTACATCCTCATGCAGCTCGCGGGCGGGACGCTGGCGTGCACGTTCCTCTGGGGCGTGTACGGGAAGGTCGGCATGCTCGGCGCGACCGAGCCCGGCGCAGGCATCGCTGGGTGGCAGGCGATGCTGACCGAGGCCGTGCTCACGCTCGGGCTCGTCAGCACGATCCTCGGCACCGCCTCGCGCGCGCAGAACGTCGGTCCGCTCTCCGCGATCGCCGTCGGCGCCTACATCGTCCTCGCAGGCCTCTGGTCGAGCCCGATCAGCGGCGCGTCGATGAATCCCGCGCGGTCGTTCGCTCCCGACCTCGTGCTCGGCAACTTCGCGAACTACTGGGTCTACCTCGCCGGGCCGGCGATCGGCGGCGTGCTCGCCGTCGGCGCGGCCATCCTCCTGCGCGGGCGCGGCGGCGACCCGGGCGGCGTCGCCGCCGCCCAGGGGCGTCTCGACCGGCCGACGACGCTCCTCGGCTAGGCCCGGAACGCGTCGATCATCGCCTCGCGCTGCGTGCGCAGGAGGAGCGCGCGGTTGAGCGCGTTCACGATCGCGCGCAGCGACGCCGTGACGATGCTCGGGTGCACGGCGACGCCCCAGACGGGCTCGCCGTCGACCTCGGCCTCGACATAGGCGGCCGCGACCGCGTCCTCGCCGGAGGAGGTCGCGTGCTCGTGGTAGTCGAGGACGGTGATCTCGAAGCCGGTGTGCGCGCTCAGGCCGTGGACGAGCGACGCGATCGGGCCGGTGCCGCCGCCCGCGACCTCGATCTCCTCGCCGTCCGCGAGGAGCCGTGCCGCGAGCCGGTCTCCGTCCGCCTCGGAGTCGTGCCGGTACGAGACGAGCTGGTACGGCTCGGACACGTCCAGATAGGCCGCGCGGAAGAGCTCGTAGATGCGGTCGGCCGATAGCTCCCCGCCCTCGGCGTCCGTGATCGCCTGCACCTGCTGCGCGAGCTCGATCTGGAGGCCGCGCGGGAGCTCGAGCCCGTAGCGGTCGGAGAGGAGGTACGCGACGCCGCCCTTCCCGGACTGCGAGTTGACGCGGATGATCGCCTCGTACGTGCGGCCCACGTCGTGCGGGTCGATCGGCAGGTACGGGACGTCCCAGGCCGCGTCCCCTGCCTGCTTCCGCTGCTCGTGCATGCCCTTCTTGATCGCGTCCTGGTGCGAGCCCGAGAAGGCGGTGTAGACGAGCTCGCCCGCCCACGGGTGGCGCGGGTGCACCGGCAGCTCGTTGCACTCCTCGACGACCGCGCGGGCCGCGTCCAGCTCGGACAGGTCGAGGCCCGGGTCGACGCCCTGCGTGAGCAGGTTCAGCGCGAGCGTGACGATGTCGACGTTCCCGGTGCGCTCTCCGTTCCCGAACAGCGTCCCCTCGACGCGCTGCGCGCCCGCCATCAGGCCCAGCTCCGCCGTCGCGACCGCCGTTCCACGGTCGTTGTGCGGGTGGACGGAGAGGATCGCCGCGTCGCGCGTCGAGAAGTTGCGGCCGAACCACTCGATCCGGTCGGCGTAGACGTTCGGCGGGAAGTGCTCGACCGTGGTCGGCAGGTTGACGATCATCGGCTCGGCCGTCGTCGGCCCCCACTCGGCCGCGACCGCCTCGCAGATCTCCAGCGCGTA
>JAFAIV010000382.1 GCA_019236545.1 Actinomycetota bacterium
CGGAGGGAGCGACGACGTGAGCGACCAGCACGACGGATTCCGCGTGGAGCGGGAGGAAGGCGTGGCGACGATCACGCTCGACGTCCCGGAGAAGCTCAACCGCGTCTCGATGAACGCGCG
This sequence comes from Actinomycetota bacterium, assembly GCA_019236545.1. GTDB lineage: Bacteria > Actinomycetota > Thermoleophilia > Gaiellales > Gaiellaceae > Palsa-739. The sequence goes on from JAFAIV010000382.1 coordinate 121, forward strand.
CGTCGAGCTGGCGGACGTCTTCGCCGAACTCGGACGCGACGACGCCGTTCGGGCCATCGTCCTTACCGGCGCGGGCGAGACCTTCACCGCCGGCGGCGACATCCCCGGCTTCCTCCAACGCCATCCCGAGGAGCTCTCGCGCCTTGCGTGGAACGTCGCCGCGCCGGAGCGCTGCCCGAAGCCCGTGATCGCGAAGCTCCGCGGCTACGCGTTCGGCGTCGGGCTCGAGCTGGCCCTCGCCTGCGACTTCCGCATCGCCTCCGACGACCTCCAGCTGGCGCTCCCGGAGGTGACGCTCGGGATGATCCCCGGCAGCGGCGGCACGCAGCGGCTCGCTCGCCTGATCGGGCTCGGGCGGGCGAAGGACGTGATCATGCGCGGCCGCCGGATCAAGGGCGAGGAGGCGCTGCGCCTCGGCCTCGTCACCGAGCTCGTCCCGGTCGAGGAGCTCGACGCCGCCGTCGACAGGCTCGTGGCCGAGCTCTCCGCGCTCTCGCCGCTCGCGCTCGCGACCGCGAAGCGGGTCCTCAACCAGGTCTACGACGCGCCGCTCCACGTCGGCCTCGAGATCGAGGGCTACGCGTACGGGATGCTGCGCTCGACCGGGGACTTCCGCGAGGGCGTCGAGGCGTTCGCGGCGAAGCGCAAGCCGAAGTTCGAGGGCCGCTAAAGCGGCGAGGCCCAGACGCCGTGCTCGAGCGTCGCCGGGTCGGGCGCCGGCGCTGCCTCGGCCTCCGCGAGCGCGGCCGCGACCTCGTCCGCGGCCGCATGCCGCCGCCGCTCGACCTCGTCCTCGCCCAACCCGTCCGCGCGCAGCCGCGCCGCGAGGCGCTCGACCGGGTCGCCGTACCGCGCCCGGAGCTCCTCCGGGACGTACGTCGCGCCGTCGTGCGCCGCGTGGCCGTGGCCCCGCAGCGTGGTCGCCACGAGCGCCTGTGGCCCGCGGCCCAGACGTGCGCGCTCGACCGCAAGGAGAGCGGCCGCGTAGACCGCGACTGCGTCCGTCCCGTCCACGCGCGCGCACGGGATGCCCCAGCCGCCCTCGACCCGCGCGGCGATGTCGGTGACGCGCATCTGCCGCTCGGTCGGCGTCGAGTACGCGTAGTGGTTCGACTGGATCACGAAGACGACCGGGACGTCGAGCACCCCGGCGAGGCCGAGCCCCTCGTGGACGTCGCCGGTGGACATCGCGCCGTCGCCGAAGAACGTCAGCGCGACGCGCGGCTCGCCGCGCCGCTTGAAGGCGAGCGCGGCGCCGACGGTGAGCGGCACGAGGTCGCCGAGCATCGAGACGAGCGGGAAGACGTTCTTCTCCGGGACGCCGAAGTGCATGTTCCCGTCGCGGCCGCGGGTCGGCCCGGTCGCCTTGCCGAGGAAGTTCCGGAAGACGTGCGCGACCGTGACGCCCCGGGCGAGGTGGCACGCGAGCTCGCGGTTCAGCGGCGCGACGACGTCCTCCGGCCCGAGCGCGAGCCCGGCGCCGGCGCCCACCGCCTCCTGGCCGCGGCCGGTGTAGACCGAGCCGGAGATCCGGCCCTGCCGGTAGAGCGCCATCACGCGCTCCTCCGCCAGCCGCTGGAGGAGGACGAGCCGGAACAGCTCCAGCCGCGTCTCGAGCGGCACGCCGGGGTCGTCGACCGCGGGCTCCACCGGCGGCGCCTCAGTACTCAAGGAGCTCCTCCACCGCCGCCCGCACGCGTGCCGCGTCGGGCAGGAACGCGTCCTCGAGCTCCGGCGCGAACGGCACCGGCGTGTCCGGCGGCGCGACGAGCACCGGCGCCGCGTCCAGCAGCTCGAACGCCTCCCGGGAGAGGAACGAGAACAGCAGCCCGGCGACGCCGCTCGACCGCTGCGCCTCCTGGAGGACGAGCACCTTCGACGTCCTGCCGACGGACTCGAGGATCGCCGCTTCGTCGAACGGCCAGACCGTCCGCAGGTCGAGCACCTCGACGTCGAGCCCGTCCGTCGCCCGCAGCGCGAGGTCGACGCCCGCGGCGTAGGTGACGATCGTCGCTTCCGACCCGGCACGCGCGACCGCGGCGCGCCCGAGCGGGACGCGGTGCGACTCCTCCGGGAGCTCGCCGCGCAGGCGCCGGTAGAGCGCCTTGTGCTCGAAGAAGAGCACCGGGTCGTCGTCCTCGATCGCCGACCGGAGCAGCCCGTACGCGTCCGCGACCGAGCCCGGGCAGACGACCTTCAGCCCCGGCTCGCCGGCGAACCAGCCCTCCGGGCACTGCGAGTGGAACGGCCCGCCGCGGACGCCGCCGCCGAACGGCGCGCGGATCACGAGCGGCAGCGCGATCCCGGAGCGCCAGTGCGTCTTCGCCGCCACCGTGACGATCGCGTCGAACGGGCACGAGACGAAGTCCGCGAACTGGAGCTCGACGACCGGCCGCTCGCCCATCCACGCCGCGCCGATCGCCGCGCCGACGAACCCCTCCTCGCAGATCGGCGTGTCGTAGACGCGCTCGTCGCCGAACTCCTCCCACAGCCCCTTCGTGACCCCGAACGCGCCGCCGAAGTGCCCGATGTCCTCTCCGAGCAGGAAGACGCGCCGGTCGGAGAGCAGCGCGTCCCGCAACGCGGCGTGGACGGCGTCGAGCAGCGTCGCCTCGGCGCTCACGCGCCCGAACCTACACCGTTACTCGTCCGCTGCCCAGCGCTCCTCGACCCGCGCGACCTTCCACACCGTGAGCGAGACGGCCCAGGTGAGGACGAAGAGCGCGACGACGAGGTAGCCGATCTTGCCGAGGTCGAGGCCCGGGAGCGCGCCGGTCGTCACCTGCGCGATCTCGATCAGGCCGATCACGAGCGCGACCGTCACCGAGAGGCTCGTGACGGTGAGGTTGTAGTAGACCTTCCGCACCGGGTTCGAGAACGCCCAGCCGTACGCGTGGCTCATGAACGCGCCGTCGGCGGTGTCGAGGAGGCTCATCCCGGCGGCGAAGAGCGTCGGCAGCGAGAGGATCGCCAGCACCGGCGCGTGGTGGGTGGCGACGCCGGCGGCGATCGCGAGCAGGCCGATCTCCGTCGCGGTGTCGAAGCCGAGGCCGAAGAGGACGCCGAGCGGGTACATCTTCCAGCTCGCGTCGATCCGCTCCGCGAACCGCCGCAGGAAGACGCGGCTCATCAGGCCCTGGTCGAGCAGCCGCTCCTCGAGCGCCGCCTGGTCGTGCCGCCCGGACTTCAGGTCGCGGAACGCGCGAGCGACGTCGCCGAGGACGAGCAGGTTCAGCAGGCCGATCAGGAGCAGGAACGTCCCCGAGACCGACGCGCCGATCGTGCCGCCGTAGTGCTGCAGGCCCGGGATGCTCCCGTTGACCGTCTCCGTGCCGATCGCGAGCGCGGTCGTCAGGCCGAAGACGATCGTCGAGTGGCCGAGCGAGAAGAAGAAGCCGGTCCCGAGCGAGCGCTTCCCGTCCTGGAGGAACTTCCGCGTCGTGTTGTCGATCGCCGCGATGTGGTCGGCGTCGAATGCGTGCCGCAGCCCGAACGTGTAGGCCAGCGTCCCGAGCCCGGCGAGCGCGGGGTCGTGGCGGGAGTAGTAGGCGAAGAGCCCCCAGCCGGCGAGGTGGAGGAAGGCGACGGCGCCGCCGAAGCCGGAGAGTCGGAGCCACTCGGGTCGCGTCATGAGCCGTGTCCAGCCTCGCACGCTACTTGTTCGAGCGAGGCTGGACTTCGGTTCGAACTACCGAGGTGGCTGGGGCTTCTCCCCGTCGCCGTAGTCGCCGTGGACGAACAGCCGCGCCTCGGCCTGCCGGCGGCGCAGGAGCCCGGGCAGGACGCGGCCGCCTGCGTGGCTCCACTCCTCGAGGTGCGGCGTCGGGTCGTGCCCGGCGTCGACGGCCTGGCCGACCGAGCCCTCGAGCGCGCCGCCGCCGCAGTTGAACGCGAAGGAGACGAGCGCGTCCCGCTCGCACTGCGAGAGCGCCCGGTGGACAGCCCGGTCGACGGCCGCGCTCGCCGTTGCCGCGTCCTCGAGCAGCAGCTCGATCCCGCGCTCCTCGGTCAGCGTCCCCCAGCGGCGCCGGTCTGCCGCCGTCACCGGCCCGTCGTGGAGGAGGTGGCCGAAGCCGATCGTCGCGTTGTTCGCGGCGTCGTTGTACGGCTCGGCGCGCCAGCCCTCGAAGCGGCCTATGAAGTGCGCGCCGCGCCGGCTCAGCCCGCTCACCGGTCGGCCTCGATCCGGCAGACGGTGACCGGTCGCCGCGAGTCCGCCGAGAGCGGGTAGAGGCTCGGCGCGCCCTGGTGGCCGTGCGACCAGAGGACGGGATCGGCCCCCGGCTCGAGGATCATCGTCGCGTGCCAGCTCCCCTCGGGCCCGAAGAGGAGGATGTCGCCGGTGCTCGCATCGGCGAGCGGGATGTGCGGCAGGTGCCGGTAGATCGAGGTCGAGTTGCCGAACCCGTCGAAGCCGCCGCCGGTCGGGTCGGGAACGCCGGCCCAGTCGCAGAGCACCTTCACGCCGAAGGAGCAGTCGGCGTTCACGCCGTGCGCGAGCTTCGGCGGAAGCGTGAGAGGCCGCACCTCGCGGTAGTTCCAGCCGTACGCGTTCCCGGCGGTCGCGACCATGAACGCGTGCAGGAGCGCCCGCCGGTCGGGCGGGTCGTGCCGCTTCGGCGTGGGCTTCGGCGGCCTGCCGTTCGGACGGAGCCGGTGGCTGTCCGAGAGGACGTCCGACACCGGATTCGGTGTCGTTGCGGTGGGGGTCATCGTCCCTCCTGTCGAGGTCGACGGGAGGCACGGCCAACGAGTGGCCGCCGGAGCCGCAGCAACGAATGTCCAGCCTGCCTGCCAAGGCCGTGCCCTCTTCCGTTGCTTCGTGCGCGACGCTACAAGGTGGTGACGGCCGTGGTCAAGACCGGGCGGCGGGCGTAGGCTCGGCCGCAATCGACCGAGGGGGGCTCAGCATGGCCATCGCACGTGTCGTCACGTTCGAGGACGTCGACCAGGAGCGGATCGACGGTCTCCGCAGCCGGATCGAGAGCGAGGGCGGCCCGCCGCCGGACGTCCCCGCGCACGAGATCCTCATCCTCCACGACCCCGAGGGCTCGCGGTCGCTCGCGATCCTCTTCTTCGAGAACGAGGACGACTACCGCCGCGGCGACGCCGCGCTGAGCGCGATGCCGGCGGACGAGACGCCGGGGCGACGCGCGTCCGTGCAGCGGTACGAGGTGGCGCTTCGGAGGTCGATGTAACGGCGGGCTAGCATGGCCGGGTGAGGCCCGGCGTCGACCGGCGCGCGATGGTCGCCCTCTCCGGAGGGCATCTCGCCGTGGACTTCGCGTCGGGCAGCGTCCCGGCGCTGATCCCGTTCCTGACGGACAAGTTCCATCTCTCGTACGCGCTCGCGGCGCTGCTGCTGCTCGCGGCGACCGTCTCGTCGTCGGTCGTGCAGCCGCTGTTCGGGCTCTGGTCGGACCGGCGTGGCGCGCTCTGGCTGATTCCGGGCGGCGCCGCGCTCGCCGCCGTGGGCGTCGCGGCGGCTGCGGTGTCGCCGCTCTACCCGGTCGTCGTACTGCTCGTGCTCGCGGGCGGGCTCGGCGTGGCGGCCTTCCATCCCGAGGGCGCGCGCTACGCGGCGTACGCAAGCGGCGAGAAGCGCGCCGCCGGGATGTCGTACTTCAACGTCGGCGGGAACGCGGGCTACGCGCTCGGCGCGTTCGTCACGGGCGAGCTCGTCGTCTGGCTCGGGCTGGGAGGGACGCTGGCGGCGATGGTCCCGGTCGCCGTGGCGGCCGTCGCGCTGCACCGGTTCGTCCCGTCGCTGCGCGCGCTGAAGGTCGAGGCGTCTCGGGTCGAGGCCGTGCCGGACGAGGACCGGCCTCGAGCGATGGCGCTCCTCGGCGGCGTGATCGCGCTGCGGAGCGTCGCCTGGTTCGCGCTGCTCGCGTTCGTGCCGCTCTGGGTCGTTGCGCACGGGCACTCGAAGGCGGACGGGAACCGGCTCCTCTTCCTGATGCTCATGTCGGGCGCGGTCGGGACGCTGATCATCGGCGCGGTCGCGGACCGGATCGGCCTGCGGCGGACGCTCGTGCTCACCCAGGCCGCGGTCGGGCCCCTCGTGCTCGTGTTCGTCTACGTCGGCGGCGCCGCGGGCGCGATCGCGCTGATGCTGATCGGCGTCTGCGTCGTCGGCACGTTCGGCGTGACGATGGTGCTCAGCCAGAACTACCTGCCACGCCACGTCGGCATGGCTTCCGGTTTGTCGGTCGGGCTGGCGATGGGCGTCGGCGGGGTCGCGGCCGTCGTCCTCGGCGCGGTCGCCGACGCGGTCGACCTGAAGACGGCGCTGACCGCGTGCGCGGTCGGCCCGATGCTCGGCGTGTTCCTCAGCCTCCGGCTGCCTGCGGCGAGGCGGGTCGTCTCGCCGGCGGTCGTTCCTAGCCCGCGTTGAGCTCGGCCAGGCGGCGCGCGACCGCCGCCGCGGCGTGCCCGAGCGTCGCCGCCGCCTCCGCGTCACCCGCGACCGCCGAGTCGAGCTGCGCCGCGACTCGCTCGCCGACGGCCGCGGCCTCCTCGGCGCAGGCGGCGATCTCCTGCGGGATCGCGATCGTGCGGCGGCGGTTCTCGTCGCTGCGGTCGGCCATGAACGCGCTATAGGCCTCCGCGTCCTCGTCGGCGAGCTGTTCGAGCCGCGCCACGAGCGCCTTCGCGCGCGTGACCGCCTCTTCGTCGTCGGCGAAGCGCCCGGCGAGCTCCGCGAGGGCCGCCGCCATCGCCGCCGTCAGCGCCGTTGCGGCGCCACTCGCGGGCGCAGGCGTGCGCTCGCCGAGCGCCGCGAGGAACTCACCGATCGGCTGCCGGCTCGGCATCGCGGTGGCGGTAGAAGTCGACCCTGGCCGGCGGGATCGGCGTGTCGCCGCGGATCAGGTCTGCGGCCTTCTCGGCGACCATCATCACGGGCGCGTAGATGTTCCCGTTCGTGACGTAGGGGAACACGCTCGCGTCCACGACCCGCAGCCCGTCGAGCCCGTGGACGCGCATCGTCGCCGGGTCGACGACCGCCATCTCGTCCGTCCCCATCCGGCACGTGCACGACGGATGGAGCGCGGTCTCGCCATCGCGGGCGACCC
>JAFAIV010000018.1 GCA_019236545.1 Actinomycetota bacterium
GAGCTGGCCCAGCCCATCCCGACGGCCAATGCCGGCCAGCACCTCTTCGGCCTGGTGCTCGTCAACGACTGGAGCGCGCGCGACATCCAGGCCTGGGAGTACCAGCCGCTCGGCCCGTTCCTCGGCAAGTCGCTCCAAACGTCGATCTCGGCGTGGGTCACGCCGCTCGCCCTGCTCGAGCACGCGCGCGTCGAGGCGCGTCCGCAGGATCCGCCGCCGCTGCCGCACCTCGCCGGCGGGCGCGACTGGGCCCTCGACATCGAGCTGGAGATCGAGCTCAACGGCGAGACGATCTCCCGCGGGAACGCCCGCACCCTCTACTGGACGATGCCGCAGCAGCTCGCGCACGCCACCTCCAACGGCGCCTCGATCCGCACCGGCGACCTGATGGCGTCGGGGACGATCTCCGGCGCCGAGCCCGGCAGCGAGGGCTCGCTGATCGAGCTCTACCGCAACACCCGCTACCTCGAGGACGGCGACGAGGTCGTCCTCCGCGGCCGCACCGCGAGCGTCGAGCTCGGCGAGGTGCGGGGGCGCGTCCTATCGGCGCGGCTCCCCGTGACCTGAGAGACAGAACGGGTCTTTACGCTTCCCCCTGCAGGGGGATTCATCGTGGCGAATATCGACCGATGGCGTTCCCTCGACCCAGGCATGAGGGGCCGCTCGGCCGCCGCCGACCTCTTGAGCAGCGATGCTCAAGAGACTCCTCACCACCCTCCCGATCGCCGCCGCAGCCCTCGTTCTCGCTCCGTCGACCTTCGCGGCCGGCGGGCACTACGGCTTCCAGGGCGGCACGTCGTACGAGCGCGAACAGGTCGTGCGTGCCCTCGACGCGAGCGCGTTCCCGTGGGGCGTCGTGCCGGGCAAGGTGACCATCCACATCGCGCCCGGCCCCTCCTACGCGACGCCCGGCGACATCTGGCTCGACTCGGGCCTCCTCGACCAGGGGACGATGTCGTGGGGGATCGTGCAGCACGAGTACGCGCACCAGATCGACTTCCTCCTCCTCATGCCCGGCCAGCGCAGCAAGCTGCAGCACCTGCTCGGCGGCACGCGCTGGCTCGGCGGGAACGAGATCGGGCTCTCGGGCAGCTCGGCCGCGCACGGCTCCCTCTCCGGCGAGCGCTTCGCCTCCGAGGTCGCCTGGGCCTACTGGCCGAGCCCGGAGAACGTGCTCCGGCCGACGAGCTCCTTCAGCGAGGCAGGCCACGTGCCGGTCGCCGAGTTCCGGCACGTCCTCGGGTCGCTGCTGTCGCGGCTCCTCGCTTCACACCGCCACTAGAGCGACACCAGACGCAACCTGCGCTCGCGCAGAACCTCCAGCGCGAGCGCAAGCGCGGCCGCCGTCCGCTCCCAGCTGCGCGGCGCGGAGTACCAGTCGGCGTCGTGCAGGAGCAGGACCTCGCCGCCGCGCGCCTTCCCGACGAGACGGCGTGAGATGGACTCCGGCGTCGCCTGCGCCTCCCAGTCGTGCCCGTCGCGGCGCCAGAGGATCGTCTCCCAGCCGCGGCGGCGCGCGTGCCGGAGCGCCGCGGTGGTGAGGATCCCGTACGGCGGCCGGTAGCGGGTCGGCTGCGTCCCGATGGCGTCGGCGATCGTCGCCTCGGCGCGCTCGAGGTCGGCGCGGACGGCGTGCGGCGGCAGCCGCATCAGGTTGCGGTGGCGGTGGCAGTGGACCGCCGCCTCGTGCCCCGCGGCGACGATCTCCGCGGCGAGGTGCGGCCGCCGCTCGACCTGCTCGCCGACGAGGAAGAACGTCGCGCGGGCGCCCGCCTCCGCGAGCAGCTCCAGCACGCGGGGCGTCCCCTCCGGATGCGGCCCGTCGTCGAACGTCAGCGCGACCGCGTCCCGCTCCGGCACGCTGGCGCGCACGCCGAACGCGCGCCGCGCGAGCGGGGAGACGATCGACGTCGCCGGCAGCCAGTACCCCGCCGCGACCGCGCCTACGAGCGCGAGCGGGACCCGTCTATCGTCCAACGCGGCCATGCACCTCCTGCTCGGCGTCCTCGCTGCGCTCGGCGCGTCCGCCTTCTATGCGGTCGGGATCGGCCTGCAGGCATTCGAGGCGCGGGCGGAGAGCCACGAGCACGCGCTGCGCTTCGGGCTCTTCCGCCGGCTCGTGCGGCGCCCGCGCTGGCTCGCGGGCACGGCGCTCGGGCTCGCCGGCTGGATCCTCCAGGCCGTCGCGCTCACCCAGGCGCCGCTCACGCTCGTCCAGCCGCTGCTCGGCGCGAGCCTCGTCTTCCTGCTGCCGGTCTCGGCGCGGCTCGGCGAGCGGGTCGGACGGACGGAGCGCCTCGCGGTGGTGGCGGTCGCCGCCGGGATCCCGCTGCTCGCCCTGACCGCGCCGGCGCGCGAGTCGACGCACGCGGAGGGCGCGCGCCTCTGGGTCGCGCTCGCCGCGCTCGCGGCCGTCTCGCTCGCGCCGCTCGCCCTGCGCGGGGCGGCGCGCAGCGCGAGCGTCCTCGTGCCGGTCGGCGCCGGCGTCGCCTACTCGCTCGACGGGCTGGCGACGAAGTTCGCCTCCGACGACTGGACGCATCGCCTCTGGCTCGGGCTGCTCTTCTGGGCGGCGGCGATGGGCGCCGCCTCGGCGCTCGGGACGCTCGGCGAGATGTCGGCTCTCCAGCGGCGGCCGGTGGCCCACGTCGCGCCGGTCGTCTTCGCCCTGACGACGTTCGTGCCGGTCGGGCTCGCGCCGCTGCTGGCGCGAGAGTGGTGGCCTCACTCGGCGGCCCGCGACGTCGGGATCGTGATCGGCCTCGCCGCCACCGGCCTCGGCGCGCTCGCGCTCGCGCGGGTCGCGCCCTTGGCCTCGGCGAGCAGCCTCGAGAGCGGGACGGCGCGAATCCCACGGCCCGCGAGTGACGACGCGAGCCCGGCGACGGCGCGGCTGCCGTAGGCCCCGCGGGCGTCGACGACGACGACGCTGCCCGGCGCCTGTCGGGCGCTCCCGGCGCACGGGAGCCCGCCCGCTGCCCGAGCGACGACGTAATCGGTCAGCGTGAAGCCCGGCGGCGCGAGGTAGTAGAACCGGCTGCCGAGCGCGAGGTTGCGCCGCAGGCCCTCCAGCTGCGTCCGCGCGCGCAGGACGCGGGCGCCGGCCGGCTCGAGCAGCGGGACGAGCCCGTCGTGCGCCGCGGCGACGAAGCGCTGCTCGGCCGCCGGGAGCGGAGCCTCGACCGCGAACGAGACGTGCATCCTCCGCCGCTCGAAGTCGAGCGCGAGGCTGGGAATGCGGGCCGCGGGCGCGACGACGACGAGCGCGACGTCCGAATGCGTCGTCCTCACCTGCGTGAGCGGCTCGAGGTCGAGCATCCGCGCCACGACGGGGTACGGCGTCGGGCTCGCGAACGTCCAGCCCGCGAGGACCAGCGCGCCGAGACCGGCCGCAAGCGTCGCGAGGGCGGCGCGGCGGCGGTGGCGGCGCGGCGCCTCGTCGTGCGCGAGCGCGCGCGCCGCGAGGATCGCGTCGGCCGCGGGCGGGGCCGCCGGGAGAGCCGCGGGCGCGGCCTCCGTCGCAAGCAGGCGCCAGAGGGCCTCCGTCAGCTCCTCGGCCGACCACGCCACCTCGGCGAGCCCGAGGCGCTGCAGCGCGCGGGCGTTGTCGCGGGAGTGGCCGGGTGGCGCGCCGCAGGCGACGATCCGGCAGCCCGCCTCGAGCGCCTCCAGGCACGTGACGCCGAGGCTCGAGTCGACGAGCGCATCCGCCGCCGCGAGGTAGTCCGGCATCCGGTCGGTGAACGGGACGACGCGCAGCCGTTCCTCGCCGCCGAACCGCTTCTCCAGGCGCCGTTGGACGAGCTCGTTGCGGCCGGTCAGGCAGACGACGGTCGCGCCGGGGACCGCCAGTGCGCCGCCGACCGGCTTCTCGAGCGCGCCGACGCCCCAGCCGCCGCCCGAGACCAGGACGACCGGCCCGTCCGGCGGCAGACCGAGCGTGCGCCGCGCCGCCGCCTGCGGGTGCGGCCGGAACTCCGGCGCGACGATCGGCGCCACGACCGCCCCTCGCCCGCGCCCGGCGAAGCGCTCGATCGCGGGGAGGACGCCCTCGTGCATGACGAGGTGGAGGTCGACGCCGGGGTGCGCCCAGAGCGCGTGCACGCCGAAGTCGGTCACGGTTGCGACCGCCGGCATCCGCAGCCTCCCGCGCCGCCGCAGGTGGCCGAGGATGCACGTCACCGCCGGATGCGTCGAGACGACGAGATCCGGGTCGACGTCGCGGATCACGCGCAGGAGCGGCCGGGCGCCGAGGAGGGCGAGGCCCCACCGCGCGAGCCTGCGGCCGGGCGGGAACTGCGTGAAGAACCAGTACTCGACTCCGTACGTCCAGCGCATCCGCCGCACCTGGACGTGGTACGCGTCGCGGCTCAGGAGCGGGATCACCCGGCCGAGTCCCCGCGTCATCGCGTCCTCGACCACCGGCTCCGCGCCCGCGTCGGCGAGCTCGCGCGCGAGCACGCGCGCAGCGGCAGCGTGACCCTCTCCCTCCTCGCAGAACAGGATCAACACGCGCATGGCTCGCGGCGATTATCTCGCGTCGAGCAAGCGCGAGCGATCGTCATCGTCGATCGGCCGCGCCCGCCGCTCGACCGGGTCGAACGCGACGAGGACGGCCTCCGCCTCGATCGCGACCTCGCCGTCCGGCGTCAGCAGCTCCTGCGCGAAGCGGACGCTGCTGCGCCCGACCTCGACGATGCGCGAGCGCACGACGAGCTCCCGCGGCCCGCGCTCGACCTCGCGCCGGAAGTCTGCGGCGACGCGCGCGACGACCGTCGGCCAGGCGTCGAAGTCCCCGACGAGGCCGCGCAGCAGCTCGTCCCGCGCCTCGTCGAGGTAGGCGAAGACGACGGAGTGCGTGAGATGCCCGAGCGCGTCGAAGTCCGTCCAGCGCGTCGCGATCCGGGACTCGTACACGCGCCTACCGCCCCGCGACCGCTTCCCGCGCCCGCGCGGCCCGCACGGCCTTCGTCAGCGTGTCGATGTCGTACGCGTCGTAGTAGCGGCGGCCGTTGATGAAGAAGGTCGGCGTGCCCGAGACGTTGCTGAGATCGGCGCCGTCGACGTCCTCCGCGATGTGGGCGGCGCCGGAGTGGTCGTCGAGGTCGCGCTCGAAGCGATCGACGTCGAGGCCGAGCTCGCCCGCGTACGCGACGAGATCGGGCCGCGTCAGCGCGTCCTGGCGGCTCAGCAGCAGCTCGTACATCTCCCAGAACCGCCCCTGCGCGGCGGCGGCCTCGGCGGCCTCCGCGGCCATCTGCGTGTGCGGGTGGACGTCGTTCAGCGGCAGGTGCCGCCAGACGTAGCGGAGGTCGCCGACGGAGGCGAGGAGCTCGCGGATCACCGGCTCGGCGTGGCCGCAGTGGGGGCACTCGAAGTCGCCGTACTCGACGAGGGTCACCGGCGCGTCCTCGGGCCCGCGGATGTGATCGCGCTCCGGGTCGACCGGCACAGCGAGGTCGACGAGCAGCTCGGCCGTCCCGAGCAGCGCGCGCAGCCGCGTCCGCTTCGGCAGCAGCCGCGTCCCGCGGAAGACGAGCCAGGTGAGGATCGACGCCGCGAGGGCGGCCGCGAGCACGCCGACCTTAGCCTCTGCGAGTCGGTCGCCGGTGAAGGCGAGCTCCGCGATCAGGAGCGAGACGGTGAAGCCGATGCCGGCGATCGCGCCGCCGCCCGCGAGGGACGCCCAGCCGATCGGCGGCCGCACCTTCCCGCGGGTCAGCGTCGTCACGAGGTACGAGCCGCCGAGGATCCCGGCGGGCTTCCCGAGGACGTAGCCGACGAGGATCCCGAGCGTGATCGAGGAGGCGAACGCTCGCCCGAGGAAGCCCATGTTCAGCGTCACGCCGGCGTTCGCGAGCGCGAACAGCGGCACGATCACGTAGCCCGTCCACGGGTGCCAGAACGCCTGCAGCCGCTCGTTCGCGGAAACCGCGGCGCGCAGGCTGCGGCGCGCGGTGACCGCGAGCTCCGGGGTCGGCTGCTCCCGGAAGCGGCGGAAGAGGTCACTCGCCCGCTCGAGCGTGCTCCGCTCGGCCGGCCGCGCCGAGACGAGCAGCCCGGAGGCGAGGCCGAGCACGATCGGATCGACGCCCGACCGGGAAAGGGCGGCCCAGGCCGCGACGCCGAGCAGCAGGTACGCGAGGCTCGCGTGGAGGCCGGCGCGGACGCACGCCACCGTGACCGAGTAGACGAGGATCGCCGCGAGCAGCGCCGTCGCGTCCACGTGCGTCGAGTAGACGGTCGCGATCACGAGCAGCGCGAGCAGGTCGTCGACGACCGAGAACGTGAGCATGAAGGCGCGCAGGCGCAGCGGGAAGCGGCGGCCCACGAGCGCGAGCATCCCGAGCGCGAACGCGGTGTCCGTGGACATCGCGACACCCCACCCGTGCGCCGACGCCTTGCCGGCGTTGAAGGCGAGGAAGATCGCGACCGGCAGGATCATCCCGCCGACGCCCGCGGCGACCGGCAGCGCCGCGCGGCGGCGCTCGCGCAGCTCGCCGAGGTCGAACTCGCGCCGGGCCTCCAGCCCGACGACGAAGAAGAAGAAGGTCATCAGGCCGCTGTTCAGCCAGTAGCGGAGCGTGTGCGAGACGCTGTGCGAACCGACGCCGAGCGAGAGGCCCGTGCCCCAGACGCGCTCATAGGACGATGCGTCCGCGTTCGCCCAGACCAGGGCCGCGACCGCGCCCGCGAAGAGCACCCCGGAGCTCGCCGTCTCCGTGCGCAGGAAGGTCCGCAGAGGCGTCTCGAGGTTCCGCATCCAGGCGGTGCGCCCCGAGTACTGCGTCTGCGTGACCGCGCCCGCTTCCACCGCCGAGACCGTACCGGCCCGCGTTACCGCACAACCTCCGACGCCGGGCGGGGCGGCGTGCCACCATCGTGACGTGCTCTCCCTGCGCCGCGTCGACGCGCTCCCGCCCTACGCCTTCGCCGAGGTCGAGCGGCTGAAGCTCGAGCTGCGCCGGGCCGGGGAGGACGTGATCGACCTCGGCTTCGGCAACCCGGACGTCGCGCCGCCGGAGGTCGCCGTCGAGAAGCTGCGCGAGGCGTCGCTCCAGTCGCGCAACCACCGCTACTCGTCCAGCCGCGGCCTCCCGAACCTCCGGGCCGCGGTCTGCGAGCTCTACCGCGACCGCTTCGGGATCGAGCTCGACCCGGAGACCGAGGCGACGATGTCGCTCGGCGCGAAGGAGGGGCTCGTCCATCTGCTGTGGGTGCTCCTAGGCCCCGGCGACACCGCGCTCGTGCCGAGCCCGAGCTACCCGATCCACCTCTTCGCGCCGGGGTTCGCGGGCGCCGCCGTGCAGCGCGTTCCGGTCGGACCGGGCGTCGACTTCGTCGCGGGCGTCGAGGAGGCGTGGCAGGCGGCGCAGCCGAAGCCCCGCGTCCTGATCGCGTCGTTCCCGCACAACCCGACCACGGCGATCGCCGACCTGCCGCTGCTCCAGGAGCTCGTCGACTTCTGCCGTGAGCGCGAGATGGTGCTCGTCCACGACTTCGCCTACGCGGACCTCGCCTTCGACGGCTACCGGCCGCCGTCCGTCTTCGAGGCGGAGGGGGCGAAGGACGTCGCGGTCGAGCTCTACTCGCTGACGAAGGGCTTCTCGCTCGCGGGCTGGCGGATCGCCTTCGTCCTCGGCCGCGCCGACGTCGTCGCGGGGCTCGCGCGGCTGAAGTCGTACCTCGACTACGGGACGTTCCAACCGCTCCAGATCGCGGCGACGGTCGCGCTGCGCGAGGCTCGCGACCAGCCCGGCATCGCCGCCGAGATCTACGGTGGCCGCCGCGACGCGCTCTGCGACGGTCTGACGCGGATCGGCTGGGAGGTCGAGCGGCCGCCGGCGACGATGTTCGTCTGGGCGCGGATCCCGACGGGCGAGCCGAGCCAGCAGTTCGCGATCCGGATGCTCCGCGAGGCTCGCGTCGCGCTCAGCCCCGGCAGCGGCTTCGGGCCGGACGGCGAGGGGCACGTCCGTTTCGCGCTCGTCGAGAACGAACAGCGGATCGCGCAGGCCGTCCGCGGCCTCCGCAGCGCGCTCGCGCCGTCGCTCAGCCGCTGACGTTGCAATGCCGTGAACGCGCTTGCCCAGAGTTGGCGGGTGCGTTAGCGTTGCGGACAACGACGCGGTCACCGCCTTCTCCTGCGGAAGGGCGCCCCCGGATCGCGACGGGTCAATCGAGGGAGAGGTGGAGTGCCTGGGAAGGCCGACTTGGCGGGCGACCTGCGGCTCGCGCGCCGCAGCGTGCTCGTCGAGGTGAACGCGCACATCCGCGTGGCCGCCGAGCGGCTCGCGCAGGCCTCCTCGGTGTCCAGCGTCTGGGAGTTCATGTGCGAGTGCGGCGCGGCCGACTGCCGCGCGTACGTCCGGCTGACGCTGGCGCAGTACGACGCCTTCGCGCTGCACGACCGGAGGATCCTCGCCGACGGCCACGGCGACCGCTCCCGCCCGCCCGCGCTGCGCCCGAAGGACCGCGTGCTCGCCCGGGGGCGGCCGGCGGTGTTCGTCAAGCTCTGGGGGGACGGGGCCGTCGTCAGGTTCGACGACGAGCCGCTCGCTCCGAAGGTCGTCCCGCTCGGCCAGCTGCGCCCGCTCGCGGATACCGAACGAGCCGAAGCGCCGTAGCGCCCGCGCGTGCGACTCTTGAGGCATGGCCACCACGACGACCGACCTGCGCGCCGAGGTCGAGCGCGACGCCGCCGCTGCGGCGCGCGCGGCCGCCGCGCTCACCGACGACGCCGTCACGCGCGCGCTCGCGCGGGCGGCCGAGCTCGTCCGCGAGCGGCGCGCGGCGATCACGGAGGCGAACGCGGTCGACGTCGCCGCCGGCGCGCACCTCGACCCCGGGACGCTCGATCGCCTGCGCCTGGACGACGCGCGGATCGACGCGCTCGGCTCCCAGCTCGGCCAGCTCGCGGAGCTCCCGCCGCTCGACCGCGTCGACGAGACGTGGACGCTCCCGAACGGCCTCCTCGTCGAGGCGCGCCGCATTCCGATCGGCGCGGTCGGCGCGAACTTCGAGGCGCGCCCGAACGTCGCGCTCGACGTCGCAGGCCAGCTCCTGAAGAGCCTCAACGCCGCCGTCCTCCGCACCGGGGGCGCTGCGCTCGGGACCGTGACGGTGCTCGTGGACGAGGTCCTGCGCCCGGCGCTCGCCGACGCGGGCCTGCCGCCGGAGGCCGTCGCGCTCGTCCGCTCGCCCGACCGTGAGGGCGCGCGGATCCTCGTCTCGCTGCCGCGTGTCGTGCCGCTCGTGATCCTGCGCGGCAGCGGTGAGACGACCGCCGCGCTCGCGCGCGAGGCCGCGGAGCACGGCGTGCGCACGCTCGCGCACGCGGAGGGCGGCGGCGTCCTCTACCTCCACGGCGCGGCCGACCCCGCGAAGGCTGCGGCGCTCGTCGAGGCGAGCCTCGACCGGCTCGGAGTCTGCAACCGCCTCAACCTGCTGCTCGTCGAGGACGAGTCCCAGATCCCGACGGGCCTGCTCGACCGGCTCGGGATCGAGATCCGCGAGCCGCCGCGCGTCGGCTGGGAGTGGGCGAACGACCCGGAGCGCGTCGCCTCCGTGACCGTCCGCGTCGTCGGCTCGGTCGAGGAGGCCGTCGAGCTCGCGAACGCGGAGACGTCCGGCCTCGCCGCGTCGATCGTCACCGAGCACGAGGACGCGGCCCGCCGCTTCCTCGACTCCTACCGCGGCACGGCGGCCTTCTGGAACGCGACGACGCGTTTCACCGACGGCTTCGCGCTCACGGGCGCGCCGGAGACGGGCATCAACGTCGACCGAGTCCCGGGCCCGCGCGGGCCGGTCACCTACCGCGACCTCTGGCTGCGGCAGCTACGCGTCGTCGGCGACGGCACGCAGCGGCGGTGAGGCGCCCCGTCGTCGTCAAGCTCGGGTCGAGCCTCGTCGTCGACCCGCAGGGACGCCCGCGCCGGAAGCTGCTCGCGGCGCACGCGGCGGCGATCGCGGAGTCGACGCTCGGCGGGACCCCCGTTGCGGTCGTCTCCTCGGGCGCGATCGCGCTCGGCCTGCGCCGGCTCGGGCTGACGCGCCGCCCGTCCAGCCTCCCGCGGCTGCAGGCGGCGTCCGCTCTCGGCCAGGCGGCTCTCCAGCGCGCGTGGCAGGACGCCTTCCGCCCGCAGGGGATCGACGCGGCGCAGATCCTGCTCACGAGCGCCGAGCTCGCCGACCGGCGCGCCTACGTGAACGTCGGCAATGCGCTCCAGGCGCTGTTCGCGCTCGGCGCCGTCCCGGTCGTGAACGAGAACGACGCGACCGCGACGGACGAGATCGCGTTCGGCGACAACGACGCTCTCGCCGCGCAGCTCGCAGTCCTCCTGCGGGCGCGGCTGCTCGTGCTCCTGACGTCGGTCCCGGGCGTCCTCGCCGACGGCGCGGTGATCGCCGACGGCCGCGATGCCCGCAACGCCGTCTTCGGCCCCGGCAGCGCCGTCGGCCGCGGCGGGATGGAGAGCAAGGTCGCCGCCGCCGAGCTGGCCGCCGGCGCCGGGATCCCGACGGTGATCGCCGACGGGACGCAGCCCGGCGCCGTCCCCGAGGCCCTCGCCGGCAGCGGGAGCGGGACGCGCTTCGCGCCGGCCGAGAGCGCTCCCGCCTTCAAGCTCTGGCTTCGCCACGGCAAGCGCATCGCCGGGCGGATCCACGTGGACGCAGGCGCGCGCCGCGCTCTCGTGGAGGGCGGCGCGAGCCTGCTGGCGGTCGGCGTGACGCGGGCCGAGGGCGGCTTCCGTGTCGGCGACGGCGTGGAGATCGTCGGGCCCGACGGCGCGGTCTTCGCGCGCGGGATCGCCTCAGCCGACGCGGTCGAGGTCGAGGCTCGCCGCGCCGGCCTCGAGGCCGTCCACCGCGACCGCCTCGTCCTGCTCGCGCAGGTGTGACGGCTTCCACCCGATCGCCGGCGCGATCTCGCGGGCGATCGTGGCGAGCATGTTCGCGTTGTACTCGACGCCGAGCGCGTTCGGGACCGTGAGAAGGATGGTGTCCGCCGCCTGGACGGCGACGTCCTGCGCCAGCTCCTCGGCGGTCCGGTCCGGCTCGCCCGTGTAGGTGCGGCCGAAGCGGCTGATTGCGCCGTCGAGCCAGCCGACCTGATCCTGGTTGTCGTCCGAGCCGAACAGCTGCCGGTCGAGGTCCGAGATGATCGGGATCACGCTGCGGCTGACCGAGACGCGCGGCTCGCGCTCGTGCCCGGCCTTCTCCCACGCCTCGTGGAAGAGCCGGATCTGCTCGGCCTGCAGCTCGTCGAACGGCACCTGCGTGTCCTCGAGGAGCAGCGTCGAGCTCATCAGGTTCATGCCCTGCTCGCCCGTCCAGACCGCCGTCTCGCGCGTGCCGGAGCCCCACCAGATGCGGTCGGACAGGCCGGGGGCATGCGGCTGGATCGGGAGGTAGGTCTCGCCGGGGCGCCCGCCCGCGTCGGCGCGTGCGACGCCCGCGCCGGCGATCGCGGCACGGAAGAGCTCCGTCTTGGCGCGTGCCTCGTCGGGGTCGACCGAGTAGCCGAACGTCTCCGCGCCCTGCCACGCGTGCTCCGGAGAGCCGCGGCTGACGCCGAGCTGGAGCCGGCCGCCGGAGAGGAGGTCGGCAACGGCCGCGTCCTCCGCCATGTAGAGCGGGTTCTCGTAGCGCATGTCGATCACGCCCGTCCCGATCTCGATCCGGTGCGTCCGGACGCCGATCGCGGAGAGGAGCGGGAACGGCGCGGACAGCTGCCGCGCGAAGTGGTGGACCCGCACGAAGGCACCGTCGATGCCGATCTCCTCGGCCGCGACCGCGAGCTCGACGGTCTGGCGGAGCGACTCCGCCGCCGAGCGAGTCTCGCTGGCCGGGTGCCAGTGGCCGAACGAGAGGAAGCCGATCTTCTTGGGATGACTGCTCATATCTGTGTAAACGATACTTGATGTGTCAACTATTCCCGCGGAGCGGTTTCGTAGCGGCGAGGCGCGGCAGAGGGACTGCATGGCGACTCACGACATCCGCACGCAGGAGCGCGACTCGGTCGCGCGTTTTCTCGGTTGGTTCAGCATCGGCCTCGGAGCCACGGAGATCGCCGCGCCGCGGCTCCTCTGCCGCGCCGTCGGCTCGTCCGGCGAGGGCCGGGCCCCGCTCGTGATGCGGGCGATGGGGGTGAGGGAGGTCGCGCACGGCACGGGCATCCTCCTCCGTCCCCGTCCGACCGGCTGGGTCTGGTCGCGCGTCGGCGGCGACGCCCTCGACCTGGCGGCGCTCGGCCTCGTCGCGGCCCGCAACCCCGGCCGCCGACTGCGCACGGCCCTCGCGGTGGCGAACGTCCTCCCGATCCTCATGGCCGACGTCACCGAGGCGCGGAAGCTCTCGCAGCTGCAGGGCGAGCCCCGGAGCGGCAAGCGCATCCGCAAGGCCGTCA
>JAFAIV010000048.1 GCA_019236545.1 Actinomycetota bacterium
GGCCCGGCTCGATCGTGAAGACCATGCCCGGCTCGAGCGGCGTCTGGTCGCCGAGGTCGAGGAACGGCGCCTCGTGGTTGCGGAGGCCTATGCCGTGGCCGGTGTGCTGGCGCCAATACGGGAGCAGGTCGTGCTCCTCGAAGTAGCGCATGACCGCGCCGTCGACGTCGGCGCAGGTCGCGCCGGGCCGGATCGCGGCGAAGGCGGCCTCCTGCGCGGCGACGACGTGCTCGAACATCCAGCGCTGCTTGTCGGTCGGCGGGCCGATGACCATCCCGCGCTCGAGCTCGGCGTTGTAGCCGTGGATCGGGGCGCTCGTCTCCGTGACGAGCATGTCGCCGGGCGCGAAGCGGATGTCGTGCGCGACCGCGTGCGCCCACGCGCTGCGGACGCCGATCTGGCCGCGGTAGCCGGCCGAGACGCCCGCCGATGACGAGAGTCCGCCGACGTCGCCGAGCTCGGCGAGCAGAGCCAGCGTCGCCTCGGCTCCGGCGCGGAGGCTCGCCTCCGCCTCGCTCGCGCCCGGGCGCGAGTACTCCTGCAGCAGGCGGTGCGCGTACGCGCACCAGCGGCCGCTCTCGCGGATCAGCGCGATCTCGTTCTCGCTCTTGACGCGGAGCATCCGCTCGATCTCGGCGGAGAGCCCCGCCACGCGCGCGCCCGCGACCTCGCTCAGCGGCGGGCCGTCGTAGCCGAGGATCCCGGGATAGCCGTCGCTGTCCGCGCCGATCGCGTCACGGATCCCGAGGTCGGCGAGGACGCGGGCCAGGACGAGCATCGGGTGCTCGGTGCCGGGGTACTCCGAGTACGACTCGACCCGCTCGAACGACGCCTCTGCGCGAGTGCGCTCGACCTCGAACTCGGGCACGAAGATCGCGGACTCGCCGCCGGCGCTCTCGGCGTACACGACGGGCCGCTCGTTCGAGAGGAAAGCGAAGCCGGTGAAGTACCGGATCGAGTCGGCGCCGAAGAGGACGAAGCCGGTCAGGCCTTCGCGGCGCGCGACCTCGCGCAGGCGCGCGCGGCGCTCCTCGTGCTCGGCGGGCGGGATCCCCGTGCTCGCGACGCTCGCTGCCTCCACGAGCGCGAGCCTATCGGCTAGGCGGCGAGCGGGCGCCGAGCCGGCGCGCGCACGCACGCGGGCGCGAGGACCGGCTTCCCGAGGCGGCGGAGCGCCTCGTACGACGCCGGGTCGAGCGTGACGCGGCCGCCGCAGTCGGCGCCGCACTCGCAGAGGTAGTCGCTCTCCGCGTTCCAGCCGTCGCCGCCCGCGAGGTCAGCGATGCGGTCGTTGACCTCCCGGAACAGCGAGGCGAGTCTCCCGGCGTCCACGACTGCGTTCTATAGCCCTGGAGCGCGCAGGTTGGGCCTGGGAGGGGTGGTTTTTCGCAGGCTTTACATCACCCTCGATTCCGAGGCCGGAAATGCCGATTACAACAGGCGATGCGCACGCTCGAGCACGCGTGCCTGGCGCGGCAGCCGATCTTCACGACCTCGCTCGAGGTGTGCGGCTACGAGTTGCTGTACCGGTCGACGCCCGCGGCCGAGACCTCCGGCCTCGTGCAGCCGAGCGCGCGCGAGGAGACGGTGGCCTCGGCGTCGACGCTCACGGCCGCCCTGACCGACATCGGGCTCGACGCGATCGTCGGCGACCGCCCTGCGTGGGTGAACGTCGGCGCCGCGTTCCTCTTCGACGACCTCGCGCACGCGCTGCCGCCGCAGCGGGTCGTCCTCGAGGTGCTCGAGAGCGTCCCCGCGACCGAGGAGATGGTCGAGACGCTCTCCTCGCTGAAGGCGGACGGCTACCGGCTGGCCCTCGACGACTTCGTCGCGCAGCCGCTGCTCGAGCCGCTCGTCGAGCTCGCGGACGTGATCAAGATCGACGTGCTCGCGCTCGACTGGAAGCGGGTCGAGCAGCAGATCGAGACGCTGTCCCCGTTCAAGGTGAAGCTGCTCGCGGAGAAGGTCGAGACCTACGAGGTGCTGGAGCGCTGCCGCGACGCCGGCTTCGAGCTCTTCCAGGGCTACTTCCTCAGCAAGCCGCGCCTCGTCACCGACGCGCGCGTCTCCGCGGAGGCCTCGGTGCGCGTCCAGCTCGCGGCCCGCCTGAACGACCCGAAGGTCGGCTTCGAGGAGCTCGCGCGGCTGATCGAGTCCGACGTGACGCTGTCCTACCGGCTCCTGCGCTACGTCAACTCGGCGTACGTCGGCCTGATGAAGCCGGTCGGGACGATGCGCGACGCGCTCCTGATGGTCGGGCTGCGCCGGATGCGCAGCTGGGCGACGCTGCTCCTGCTCTCCGACGTCGGCGTCGGCCGGCACGAGCTCGTCGTCACCGCGCTCGTCCGCGCGCGCATGTGCGAGCTGCTGGCCGCGTTCGCCAACCAGGACGAGGGCGAGGCGTTCCTCGTGGGACTGCTGTCGGTCGTGGACGCCCTGCTCGACCGGCCGCTGTCGGCGGCGGTCGAGGACCTGCCGATCTCCGACCACGTCCGCGGCGCCCTGCTCGCGCACACCGGGCCGCTCGGCGACCTGCTCGAGCGGGTGCTCGCCTACGAGCGCTGCAACTTCGACCGCGCGATCGAGATGCCGCTCGACGAGGCCACCGTCGCCGCCGCGTACATCGCCGCGGCCGAGTGGGCCGCGCTGCTGATCAAGGGCCTGGGCGACTAGCCGCGGGCGGTGAGCTCGCCAGCGCCTCGCGCGCGAAGACCTGCTGCGCCGTGATCGTCCGCTCTGGTCGCGAGCGGCCGAAGAAGCTGATGATCCAGTGGAAGAGCGCGCTCGTGCGGTTCTTGAAGCCGGTCAGGAACGTCAGGTGGACGACGAGCCAGAAGACCCAGCCGACGAAGCCCGAGACCTGGGTGCGCTTCCGCTCCCCGACCGCGTAGTACCGCGAGACCGCGGCGAGGCTGCCGAGGTCGACGTACCGCAGCGGCCGCGGCTCCGTCTTCCCCTCGAGGCGCCGCCGGATCTCCTGGCCGGCATGGCGGCCGGACTGCATCGCGACCTCGGCGAGTCCCGGGAGGCCGTTCAGCGACATCAGGTCGCCGACGACGAAGACCTCCGGATGCCCGGGCAGCGTGCAGTCGGGCTCCACCGGGACCTGGCCGGCGCGAGTCGTCTCGACGCCGGCCTGTGCGGCGAGCGACGCGCCGAGCGGCGACGCCTGCACGCCCGCCGACCAGATCTTGGTCATCGCCTCGATCCGCTCGCCGCCGTCGGCGGTCAGCACCTCGACGCCGGTCGCGTCGACGTTGGTGACGAGGGTGCCGGTGCGGATCTCGACGCCCATGCTCTCGAGCTTCCTAGCCGCCTTCCGCGCGGGGCCCTCGCCGAAGGTGGGCAGGATCCGCGGGCCCCCGTCGAGCAGCAGGATCCGCGCGGTGCGCGTGTCGATCCGCCGGAAGTTGGAGGGCAGGCTGTGCCGTGAAAGCTCGGCGATCTGGCCGGCCATCTCGACTCCGGTCGGGCCGGCGCCGACGACGACGAAGGTGAGCCAGGCGGCGAGCTTCGCCGGGTCGTCCTCCAGCTCCGCGACCTCGAAGGCGCCGAAGATCCTGCCGCGCACCTCGAGCGCGTCGTCGATCGTCTTCATCGCCGGCGCGTGAAGCGCGAACTCGTCGCGGCCGAAGTAGGACTGCCGCGCGCCCGCGGCGACGATCAGCGTGTCGTACTCGATCTCCCAGCTCCAGTCGAGGAGCGCGCATTCGACCGTCCGCCGCTCCAGGTCGATCCCGCCGACCTCGGCGAGCACGACGCTCGCGTTCGCCTGGTGACGGAGGACGTCGCGCAGCGGCGGCGAGACGTTCCCCTGCGAGAGGATCCCGGTCGCGACGTGGTAGAGCAGCGGCTGGAAGAGGTGATGCGCCTGCCGGTCGACGAGCGTGACGTCCACGGGCGCGCGGCGCAGCGCCTTCGCGGCCGCGAGGCCGCCGAAGCCGCCCCCGACGATGACGACGCGGTGCCTCACGACGCCGCTTCCTCGACGCGCGCTCTGACGTGCAGCGTCGCGGGCGGCCGGATCATCCCGAGCTTGCCGCTGCTCATCCCCAGCTCGCGCTGGTCGACGGTCGTCGTCGCCTCGAGCTCGAGCCCGGCGCCCGCACGGCGGACGGTGGCGAAGAAGTCCAGCGGGACGACGTTCCCCGCGGCGGTGAGCAGCCCCTCGACGTGAAGCAGGCCGTCGGCGGCGTTGCGGACGCTCGTCGACGTGAAGCGGATCTCCGGGTGCTCCGCCGTCTGGAAGAAGTCGTCGGCGCGCAGGTGCCCGTCGCGGGTCGCGTTGCCGGTGTCGATGCTGACGGCGTCGATCGCCAGGTCGATGGTGGTGCCGCCCGGACCCAGCTCGTAGGCGCCCTCGAAGCGGTCGAAGCGGCCGTGGACGGTCAGCAGGCCCCAGAAGGTCCTGACGGAGAACTCGACGGCGGACTGGTGGGGGTCGACGGCCAGGCGCGTGCGCGCCGGCGCCGTCCGGACACCCTCGGTGATGGACATCGCAGCCTCCTCGCGTGGTTTCGCGAGAAGGGTGCGGAGAGGCGATGCCAGGGCTCTGCCAGCCCCGGGCGCCGCGGCTGCCAGAAATGGAGAAGCCCCGCTGGGCGGGGCTTCTCGGTAGCAGGCCTGTAAGCCGGATTCTGTCGAGGGTGACCATCCATCTGTGCAGCTACCCGGCTCCTCGGCGGGCCGCCTCGGCGGAGCCTGTTCGCCTTGCACCGGACGGGGTTTGGCGAGCCGCCCCCGTCGCCGGGGACGCTGGTGGGCTCTTACCCCACCGTTTCACCCTTACCGGCTGCGTCTCCGGAGAACTCGCAGCCGGCGGTCTGTTCTCTGTGCCACTGTTCCGTCGGCTTTCGCCGCCTCCCTCTCGGGAGCGTCCTGCCCTGTGGTGTCCGGACTTTCCTCGACGCCTCCGCAGACGCGCCGCGATCACCCGGCCTGCACGTGTCAGTGTACGCGGCAATGGTCGACACGGTCGTCGTCGGCGCGGGGTCGGCGGGCTGCGTCCTCGCCTCGCGGCTGAGCGAGGACGCGGGGCGCGAGGTGCTCCTGCTGGAGGCAGGCGGCCAGGACACGCGGCGCGAGATCGCGATCCCGGCGGCGTTCTCGAAGCTCTTCAAGAGCGAGGTCGACTGGGACTACGGGACGGTGCCGCAGGAGCATCTGGCCGGGCGGAGCGTCTACTGGCCGCGAGGGAAGGTGCTGGGCGGCTCGTCGTCGCTCAACGCGATGATGGCGATCCCGGGCAGCTCGCTCGACTGGGACAGTTGGGCGCAACTCGGGGCGGCGGGCTGGGCGTGGCGCGACGCGCAGCCGTACCTGGCCCGGGCCGAGACGACGCTCGAGATCGAGGAGCAGCGTGACCCGAACCCGCTGACACTCGCGTTCGTCGAGGCCGCGCACGCGTTCGGGATCCACCACTGCCACCTGACGCCCGAGAGCCTCGACGGCGTGCGGCTGACCCCGGTGACGGAGCGCCGCGGGCGGCGCTGGTCGGCCGCGGACGCCTACCTCCGCCCGGCGCTCGGCCGGCCGAACCTCACGGTCGAGACGGACGCCCACGTCACGCGCGTCCTCTTCGAGGGCGGGTGCGCCGTCGGCGTCGAGGTCGTCCGCGGCGGGCGCACGGAGACGGTGCGGGCCGGCGAGGTCGTGCTCGCGGGCGGCGCGGTCAACTCGCCGCAGCTGCTGCTCCTCTCCGGCGTCGGCCCGGCGGAGCAGCTCGAGCGGCACGGGATCCCGCTCGTCCACGAGCTCCGCGGCGTCGGCGCCCACCTCGAGGACCACCTGACCGGCGGGATCCTCGTCTCGTCGACGACCGGCGACTCGCTCTACACCGCGGAGAAGCCGCTCGAGCTCCTGCGCTGGCTGCTACTGCGGCGCGGGAAGCTGACGTCGAACGTCGGCGAGGCGGCGGCGTTCGTGCGCTCCCGGCCCGATGTCCCCGCGCCCGACGTCGAGATCCTGTTCGCCCCGGTTCTGTTCGAGGAGGAGGGACTGGCGCCGCCGCGCGGCCACGGGTTCACCCTCGGGACCGTCCTGCTGCAGCCGCGCTCGAGCGGCACGGTGACGCTGCGGTCGGCCGACCCGTTCGACCCGCCCGCGATCGACCCGCGTTACCTCTCCGACCCGTCCGACCTCGACACGCTCGTGCGTGGGATCGAGCTCGCGCGCCGGCTCGTCGCGCAGGAGCCGCTCGCCTCGCTGGCCGGGCCGGAGCTCGAGCCCGGCGACGCGCCGCTCGACGAGTTCGTGCGGAGCCGAGCGCAGACGCTCTACCACCCGGTCGGGACGTGCCGGATGGGGAAGGACGAGAACGCGGTCGTCGACCCGGAGCTGCGCGTGCGCGGGCTCGAAGGCCTGCGGGTCGTGGACGCGAGCGTGATGCCGCACGTCCCGCGCGGGCACACGCACCTGCCGACGCTCGCGATCGCGGAGCGCGCGGCGGAGCTGATCCGCGGCCGGGGCGCCGCGGCGAGCGGGGCTCAGCCCGCGAGCGTGGCCTGACCCGACGCCGCCACCGCGCGGCCGTGCAGCGTCATCCCGCACTCGGGGCAGCGCACGAGCGGCCCGTCGTGGAGGACGAACTCGCCGCAGACCGGGCACTCGAGCGAGGCGCCGCGCAGGAGCGCGAGCAACTCCTGCTCGAGCGTCCGGTGGAAGGGCGTCACGTCGCTCATCAGAGCTCCCGGAAGACCCCCACGACCTTGCCCAGGATCTGGACGTGCCGTGCGTAGATCGGCTCGAGCGCGGCGTTCTCCGGCTGCAGGCGGATGCGGCCGTCCTCGCGGTAGAAGGTCTTGACGGTCGCCTCGTCGGCCGTCTCGTCGTCGCCGGCGAGGGCGACCACGATCTCGCCGTTGCGGGCGTCCTCCGACCGGCGCACGACGACGATGTCGCCGTCGAGGATGCCGGCCTCGATCATCGACTCGCCCTTCACGCGCAGCAGGAAGTCGCCGTGGAGCGTCTCGGGGACGGCGATCTCGTCCTCGACGTTCTGCTCCGCGAGCAGCGGCCCGCCGGCGGCGATCTGGCCCAGGAGCGGCAGCTTCGGCAGCTCGGCGGCCGGCGCCTCGGCGGCGCGATGCGAGCGGCCGACGAGCTCGAGCGCGCGTGGCTTCGTCGGGTCGCGGCGCAGGAGGCCGGCCCGCTCGAGGTTCGCGAGATGCGCGTGCACGGTGGAGGGCGAGGCGAGCCCGACCGCCTCGCCGATCTCGCGCACCGTCGGCGGGTAGCCGTGCCGGTCGACGTAGTCGACGAGGAAGCTCCAGATCTCGCGCTGGCGGCCGGTCAGGTCTGCGGTGGTCTCCATGTGCTGGCTCCGGGGTCGGGAACGTTGCCGAACGTGTGTTCGACAACAGCGTAGGGACTCCTCCGGACGGCGTCAAACCGTGGCGGCGCTTCGTAGTTCCCCGTAGCCGGGTGCAGCAGGAGCGCGGATGTTGCCACTCCGCCACCACCCGACGATTCCGGGAGATGACAACCAAAGGAGCCCTCGTGAGAACCTCCCGCATCATCCCGCTCGCCGCGGCGGCTGCGCTGCTCGCGGCGCTCGTCGCGGGCTCGGCGCTCGCCGCGCCCGGAAAGACCATCGTCAAGCCCAAGCCCGTCGCGTTCACCGCGACGTTCTCCGGCCAGGCGTCGTCGAAGCTCGACGGCACCACGGCCGACCTCTCCGCCGACGGCACCGGCACCGCGACCCTGATCGGCGCCTCGAAGATCTCGGGCACCGGCACCGCGGACTCGAGCCAGCAGCCGTGCCCGCCCTTCGGCGGCACAGGCTCCATCGTCGGCGCGAAGGGGACGATCACGTTCACCGTCGTCAGCGGCGCCAAGGGCTGCGGCGACGACGGCGGCCACAACTTCAGCCTCGTCGGCTACCTCGCGGTGACCAAGGCCACCGGCGCGCTCGCCAACAAGAAGGGGCAGCTCCGCTTCACCGGCAACTACGGCCGGGACGACGGGACCTTCTCGCTGAAGCTCACCGGAACTCTCAAGTAGCGGAGGAGAACCAGACCATGAAGCGCATCCTGATCCTCGGCGCGGCCCTGCTCGCGGTCGGAGCGACCGCCGGCACGGCCGGCGCCGGGAAGGTCGTGACGCCCGTTCCGTTCCCGGCTGCCACCGCCGGGCCCGTCTTCATCGCGGCCCAGACGGTGACGACGGACGGGGCGATGACCAACTACTTCGCGCCGGGCAGCACCGTCGTCTTCCGGGCCTACGCGGTCGTGACGAAGTCGAAGACGCTGGTCGACCCGAAGAACGTCCGCTACTTCTACGTGTCGGTCCCGAACGCCGGCACCGTCAAGCTGAAGTACAACCCGAAGGCCCCGGGCGCGACGCAGAGCATGCCGTGGGTCGGCACGTGGACGATCCCGTCGAGCTACGCCGCCGGGAACGTCCCGATCGACATCCGGATCAAGCTCTTCTCGCACGAGACCGGCCAGTTCGTGCAGATGCCGGTGCTCCCGGCGATGCTGACCGTCTCCTCGACGCCGCCGACGACGTTCGAGCCGGCGCCGACCGGCAACACCGGCCTCTCGAACACGAGCAAGATCGACCTCTCCCTCTACGTCGACACCGTGAACGGGACGCGTCCCGCCGCGGCGGCGCCGAGGCAGGTCGGCTGCTCGCAGACGAACGTCTACAAGCGCGGTGAGCAGGTCGTCTTCCGCTCTTGGGGCATGAACCTCAACGACGGGACGCTCCTGACGACCGACAACGTCAAGACCGCGGTCGTCCAGATCCCGGGAGTCACGCCGGACCTGACGCTGAACTACGGCGCGCACGGCGCCGTCCAGTTCTGGTCGACCCCGTGGAACCTGCCGACCGACTTCCCGCTCGGCACGACCGTCGCGCACGTCGTCTACACGACGATCGACGGCAAGACCGGGTCGTTCGACTACGCCCTGAACATCATCCCGTAGCGGGGGAGTGAGGAGCCCGAGATGACCCCCAAGACGAAGCTGGCCGCGGGACTGGCAGCGCTGGCGGGAGCCCTGCTCCTGCCGGCGCTCGCCTCCGCGACCTCCACACCGATCCCGATTCCCACGATCCCGGGCGTCGTCGGCCTCCCCGGCCCCCTCGCCTTGGCGTCGGTCGCCGCGCAGAACATGGCGGCGCTGCAGGTCTCGCCGGACACCGGCGTCGCCGGCAAGAAGTTCACGGTCGCCGGCGCCGGCCTGCCGGCGAACAAGGACGTCACGCTGATCTGGAACACCGCGAACGTGACCTGGGTCGTCGACCCGCGGCCCGACAGCGTCGACTACCTCGGCCGCCAGGCCACGAAGGTGAGCGTCGTCCTCGGGACGACCCACACCGACGCGACCGGCTCGTTCTCGATGCAGTTCGTGGCGCCGCACGACTTCGGCGGCATCCACGACATCTACGCGGTGATCGACGGCCTCCAGGTCGCGCACGGCGGCTTCCTGATCTCCCGCACCGTCACCGTCAGGCCGACGAGCGGGCCGATCGGGACGCCGGTCACGATCACGTACACCGGGCTCGGCTCGTCGCTCTACGAGGGCGGCGCGTCGCTCCTGTACGACAACAAGTACGTCGGCGCGATCATGGCGAACTGGACGCGCGGCACCGCGGTCGTGCACATCCGCGCGAGCGGCCCGGTCGGCAAGCACACGATCGAGGTCGCGGACGCGATCAGCTTCAAGTACCTGAACATCCAGCAGTCGCCGATCCCGTGGGCGAACGGCGGCATCGGGACGTTCACGGTCACGAAGGACAACGGCCGCCCGGCGGCCCAGATCGACTGGCCGTC
>JAFAIV010000111.1 GCA_019236545.1 Actinomycetota bacterium
GAAGATGAACGAGCCGGTCGGGCGCTTCGGGTCCTTGATGCCGGCGCGGGCCCGGCGGATCGACTTGGAGACGGCGACGATCGCCTCCTCCTGGCCGATGACGCGCTTGTGCAGCTCCTCCTCCATCCGGATCAGGCGCTGCGACTCCGCCTCGGTCAGCTTGAAGACCGGGATGCCCGTCCACATCGAGACGATGTCGGCGATCTCCTCCTGGCCGACCTCGGGCTGCTCCTCGGTCGTCTCAGAGCTGCGCCACTGCTCCTCGAGCTCGCGCTTCTTCTGCGTGAGCTTCCGCTCCTTGTCGCGGAGGGACGCGGCCTTCTCGAACTCCTGGTTCTCGATCGCGGCTTCCTTGTCCTTGCGGACGCGCTCGATCTCCTCCTCCAGCTCGCGGTAGCGAGGCGGAGCGGACATCGACTTGATGCGCAGCCGCGAGGCGGCCTCGTCGATGAGGTCGATGGCCTTGTCGGGCAGGTGGCGGTCCTGGATGTAGCGGTCGGAGAGCTCCGCCGCGGCCTGGAGCGCCTCGTCGGTGATCTTGACGCGGTGGTGCGCCTCGTAGCGGTCGCGGAGGCCGCGCAGGATCTGGACGGTGTCGTCCACCGACGGCTCCTCGACGCGCACCTGCTGGAAGCGCCGCTCGAGGGCGGCGTCCCGCTCGAGGTACTTGCGGTACTCGTCGAGCGTCGTCGCGCCGATCGTCTGCAGCTCGCCGCGCGCGAGGGCCGGCTTGAGGATCGAGGCCGCGTCGATCGCGCCCTCGGCCGCGCCCGCGCCGACGAGGTTATGGAGCTCGTCGATGAAGAGGATGATGTCGCCCCGCTGCATGATCTCCTTCATGACCTTCTTCAGGCGCTCCTCGAACTCGCCGCGGTACTTCGAGCCGGCGACGAGGGCCGCGAGGTCGAGCGTGTAGATCTGCTTGTTCTTCAGCAGCTCGGGCACCTGGTTGGAGGCGATGCGGGCGGCGAGGCCCTCGACGACGGCGGTCTTGCCGACGCCCGGCTCGCCGATCAGCACGGGGTTGTTCTTCGTGCGGCGCGAGAGGATCTGCATCAGCCGCTCGATCTCGGTCTGGCGGCCGACGACCGGGTCGAGCTTGCCCTCGGTCGACTGCTTCGTCAGATTGCGGCCGAACTGGTCGAGCAGCTTGCTCGACTTCGACTTCTCGCCCGCGGCGCCCGCGGCGCCGGCGCCACCCTGGCGGCGGCCCGGCCCGGAGAGCATGCGGATGATCTCGTTGCGAATCTTCTCGGCGTCGGCGTCGAAGTCGAGCAGGATGCGCGCCGCGACGCCCTCGTTCTCGCGAACGAGCCCGAGCAGGATGTGCTCGGTGCCGATGTAGTTGTGGCCCAGCGACAGGGCCTCCCGCAGCGCGAGCTCGAGCACCTTCTTGGCGCGCGGGGTGAACGGGATCTGTCCGGTCGTGACCTCATCACCCTGGCCGACGATGCGCGCCACCTGGGCGCGGACCTCCTCCACGGTGATGTCGAGGGACTCGAGCACCCGCGCCGCGAGACCCTCTTCCTCGCGAAGCAGTCCGAGCAGGATGTGCTCGGTGCCGATGTAGTTGTGCTTGAGCGCCCGCGCCTCGTCCTGCGCGAGGACGACGACCTGGCGAGCCCGTTCAGTGAAGCGTTCGAACAAAGTCCCTCGACCCTCCTTTCCATGCCACCTTCGCGCCCAGGATGGGCGACCCGGCGGTCGAGAGCCTGCCCATCGTAGCCGACCACTTCGGCTCGACGAAGCGCGCAACCCGGGTGGTTTTCACGAATTTCACGCTGACAGAACGATCATCCGTGCCAGCTAGGATCGGCCCCGTGAGCGAGAGATTGAGCGCCCTGATCACGGGCGGGGCGGGTTTCATCGGCTCCCATCTCAGTGAATTGCTGCTAGCTCGAGGCCACGAGGTCTACGTCCTCGACGATCTCTCGACCGGCTCGCAGCGAAACGTCCAGCCGCTCCTGGACAACAAGGACTTCCACCTCGTCGTCGACTCGGTGCTGAAGACGTCGGTCGTGAACGAGCTCGTGCACCGCTGCGACGTCGTCTTCCACCTCGCGGCGGCGGTGGGCGTGCGCCTGATCGTCGAGGAGCCGGTGCACACGCTCGTCACGAACATCCAGGGGACCGAGAATGTCCTCGACCACTGCAACCGCTTCGGCAAGCGGGTTCTCGTCGCGTCGACGTCGGAGGTCTACGGCGACCGCACCGAGCCGGAGGCGCTCTTCGAGGACTCGCGGCGGCTCTACGGCCCGACGACGGCGCGCCGCTGGGCGTACGCGGAGTCGAAGGCGCTCGACGAGTTCCTCGCGCTCGCGTACCACCAGGAGCGCGGCCTCGACTGCGTCATCGTGCGCCTCTTCAACACCGTCGGCCCGCGCCAGAGCGGCCAGTACGGGATGGTCATCCCGCGCTTCGTCTCGTCGGCGCTCGCCGGCCGGCCGCTCGAGATCCACGGCGACGGCAACCAGACGCGCTGCTTCTGCCACGTCCAGGACACGATCCGGGCGCTCGCCGGGCTGATGGAGGCGACCGACATCTCGGGCGAGATCTTCAACGTCGGCTCGACCGAGCGCGTCTCGATCCTCGAGCTTGCCGACCGCGTCCGGACGCTCACCGGCTCCGACTCGGAGCTGAGCTTCGTCCCGTACGACGAGGTCTACGGGCAGGGGATCGAGGACATGATCCACCGCCAGCCGTCGATCGAGAAGGTGCGCGGGACGATCGGCTGGGAGCCGACGCGCTCGCTCGACGCGATCCTCGCGGACGTGATCGAGCACACCCGCCGCGCCCCCGTCATCGACGACGACGCGGCCAACGCCGCCTAATCGGCCCGGCGCAGCGCCGGGAAGAGGATCACGTCGCGGATCGACTCGCGGCCGGTGAAGAGCATGGCGAGGCGGTCGATTCCGAGGCCGATCCCGCCCGTGGGCGGCATGCCGTACGAGAGCGCCTCGACGTAGTCCGGGTCGCCCTCCTCCGCCTCGACGTCGCCCGCGGCGCGCTCCGTCTGCTG
>JAFAIV010000178.1 GCA_019236545.1 Actinomycetota bacterium
GCGACCTTGCGCAGCGCCATCGTCCGCGTCAGCTCCTTGACGAAGTCGTCCTCGAGCTCGCCGCGCGTCATCGGCGAGTACGTCCAGCCCGGCGCGACCGCGTTCACGCGCGCGGCCGGGCCGATGCGGACGATCTCGTTCTTGAGGCTGAGCAGGAGCCCGACCTGGACGGCCGCCTTCGCAGCCGCGTAGTCGGCGTGGCCGGCCTCTCCGAACTTCCCCGCCGTCGAGCCGACGAGGACGAGGCTGCCGTGCCCGGTCCGCCGCACCTCGCGCAGGAAGCCGCGCGCCGTCAGGAACGTCGCCGTCAGGTTCGCCCGGATCACCTCGTCCCAGCGCCCGAGCGTGAGCCGCCATACGGGCTCGTCGTCGCGCGGCCAGATCCCTGCGACCGCGGCGCAGACGTCGATCTGCCCGAGCGCGTCCGTCGCCTCGTAGAAGAGCCGGTCGACCTGCTCCTCTTCGGTCAGGTCGGCCTGGACGACGGCCGCCGCGCCGACCTCGGCCGCGAGGCGCTCGGCGTGCGCGCGGCTCGTGTTGTAGTGGACGATCACGCGCGCCCCCTCGGCCGCGAACGCGCGCACGCAGGCCGAGCCGATCCCGCCGGCGCCACCGGTGACGAGGACGCCCTTCCCCGCGAGGCCCGTCTCCACGGAGAGGACGTTATCGTCCTGCCGTGCGCGTCCACGTGATCAGCGACATGGAGGGCGTCGCCGGCATCGTCAAGTGGGGCCAGGTGACGGGCGGCGACTCTGCGATCTACCAGGAGGGGCGCGTCCTCTACACCGAGGAGATCAACGCCGCCGTCCGCGGCGCGCGGGCAGCCGGCGCGACCGACGTCGTCGTCATGGACTGCCACGGCGCCGGCGGCGACTACACCTTCAACTCCCTCGTCCCCGACCTGCTCGACCCCGGCTGCGAGTACGTCGTCCAGGACGAGTGGACGGAGTACACGGCGTTCCTCGAGCAGGGCTGCGACGCGGCGCTCTTCGTCGGGATGCACGCGATGGCCGGCACCGCCGACGGCGTCCTCTCGCACACGGTCTCCGGGCAGGCGTGGCAGAACCTCCGCTTCAACGGGACGCTCGTCGGCGAGACCGGGATCAACGCTGCGCTCTGCGGCCACTGGGGCGTCCCCGTGCTGCTCGTCACCGGCGACCGGGCCGTCTGCCGCGAGGCGCGCGAGCTGCTCGGCGACGGGCTGACGACGGTCGAGGTGAAGGAGGGGCTCGGCCGGTTCAGCGCGCGTCAGCAGACGCCCGCCCGCGCGCGGGAGCTGATCGAGGCGGGCGCGCGCGAGGCGCTGCGCGACCTCTCCGCGGTGAAGCCGTACGACCCGGGCAGGCCGTGCGAGATCGAGATCGACTTCACCTCCCCCGACCGGCTGCAGGAGTACCGGAACCGCAAGGGGGTCGAGGTCACCGGCCCGCGCAGCGTGGTCGCCCGAGGCGACGACTGGTGGTCAGCCTGGTCGGCGTTCTTCTTCTGAAGGGTCGACGATCCCGAGGCCCTCGACGATCGTGAAGAAGCCGCGGGCGAACGGCGACGCCTCCGT
Organism: Actinomycetota bacterium; assembly: GCA_019236545.1. Lineage (GTDB taxonomy): Bacteria > Actinomycetota > Thermoleophilia > Gaiellales > Gaiellaceae > Palsa-739. The sequence continues at coordinate 1,556 of JAFAIV010000178.1, forward strand.
GCGGGCGCGCACCTCTTCCCAGTGGATCTGCTCGCGCAGCGCGCGGGCGTAGCTCAGGAGCTGCCCGAAGTCCGGCCGCTGCTCGCTCATCGCGAGCAGCTTCGTCGTCATCACGTCCTCGAGCGTGAAGACGTGGATGCGCAACGCGGCGACCTCCAGCAGCGGCGCCCGGCCGATCGTCTCGTCGGTGATCGGGCCGCCGGACGGGTTGAAGATCAGGTCGATCAGCGAGCCGTTGTCGTGCCACGCCTTGTAGAGCCAGCCCTCCGGCGGGATGTCCGTGCGCAGGCCGGCGTCCTTCATCGCCGCGAGCGCGGCGTCGGCGTCCTCGGGCTTGATCATGAAGTCGACGTCGTGCTCGCTCTTCGGCCCGCCGCGCGCCCAGACGGCAAGGCCGCCGCCGAGGACGAACGGGATCTCGGCCGTCGTCAGCGCCCCGGCTCCGACCTTCATCGCGTCGATGAGCTCCTCGAAGGTGGGCTCCGGCATGGTGCACCGTCGTTTCCGTTTCGCCTGAAAGCGCAACATCGCTCGCGTGATCCGGATCGCGGCAGCGGGCGACATCCACGCCTCGGAGACGTCGCGGGAGCGGGTCGAGCGCGCCTTCGCGTCGCTGGCCGGCGAGGCGGACGTGGTCATGCTCGCGGGCGACCTGACGACGACCGGCGCGCCCGAGGAGGCGCAGGTGCTCGCGGACGCCTGCCGCGGCCTCGACGTCCCGGTCTTCGCCGTCCTCGGCAACCACGACTTCCACGCGCAGCGCACCGACGAGCTGAAGGCCGTGATGGAGGACGCTGGGGTGCGCATGGTCGACCGCTCGTGCGCGGCGT
>JAFAIV010000212.1 GCA_019236545.1 Actinomycetota bacterium
AGCCGGCGGCGTGAGCGCGGTCGGGGTGACGCAGCGGGCGCGGCCCCGGCGATGGGTCTGGAGGGCGATCGAGCAGGGCTGGCACGCGATCGGGCCGGGGTTCATCACCGGCGCGTCCGACGACGACCCGAGCGGAATCGCCACCTACTCCCAGACCGGCGCCCAGTACGGCTACGGGCTCCTCTGGACGGCCGTGTGGCAGCTCCCGCTCCTCTACTACACGCAGGAGGCGGTCGCCCGCATCGGCGCCGTCCGTGGGAAGGGGCTCGCTTCGGCCATCCGGGACCGGTACGGCCTGCCGCTGGCCGTCCTGCTCGCGGGGCTCGTAGTGATCGCCGACACCGTCAACGCCGGCGCGGACATCGGGGCGGTCGCCAGCAGCGCCCACCTCGTCGTGCCGCTCGGCGACCGGCTGCTCATTGTCCTCGTCACGACGCTCGTCCTCGTGCTCGTCCTCTTCGTCGGCTACCGGCGCTACGCCAACGTGCTGAAGATCCTCGGCCTGTTCCTCCTCGCCTACCTGGTCGCCGCGTTCGCGATCTCCGCGCCCTGGGGGCACGTCCTCGAGGCGACCTTCGTCCCGCACATCCAGTTCACGACCTCCTTCCTCTTCCTGACCGTCGGCACCTTTGGGACGACGATCACCGCGTACTGCTGGTTCTGGCAGAGCGACGAGGAGGTCGAGGAGGAGCTCGCGGACGGCACCATCGGCCCCGACGGCAAGGTCGACGAGCACAGGCTCCTGCCGTTCCTGCGGCGAGCCAGGGCGGACACGAAGGTCGGCACGCTCTGGGCCGAGGTCGTCCAGTGGGCGATCGTGGTCGTCTGCGGCACGGTGCTGTTCGCGCACGGCGCGACGAGGATCAGCACCGCCGCCGACGCCGCGAGGGCGCTCGAGCCGCTCGCCGGCGCGTACGCGAAGGACCTCTTCGCCATCGGGGTCATCGGCGTGGGGCTGATGGCGATCCCGATCTTCGCGGGCGTCTCCGCCTACGCGATCTGCGAGCTGAACGGCTGGCGCAAGGGCCTCGACCGGAAGGTCAGGGACGCGCGCCCGTTCTACGCGGTGATCGGCGTCTCGACGATCGCCGCCGAGCTGATGAACTTCGTCGGCATCGACATGATCAAAGCGCTCGTCTGGACGGCCGTGATCTGGGGATTCGTCGCCGTCCCGCTGCTCTACGCGATCGGCCGGCTCAACTCGGACGCCAACGTCCTCGGCGAGCACCGCGGAAGCAGAACCTCGCGCATCTGGGTCTGGATCACGTTCGCCGTCATGACGGCGTCCGCGATCGCACTCGTGGTCAGCCTGCTCTGACTAGTGCAGGTAGTGGAAGAGGGCGATGCTGTTCGCGAAGAACAGGATCCCCAGCACGACCGTCAGGCGCGTGAGGTTGCGCTCGACGATGTGCGTCCCGCCCTGCGACGCGGGCGTGAAGCCCATCCCGCCCATGCCGGCGTCGCGGCCGCTGTGCATGAGGATGAGCGAGATCGTCGCGACGACGATCAGGACCTGCATCACGGCGAGGAACTGGACCACGGCGTCAGGGTAGCGTGCCGGCGACCTCGACGATGGCGTCCACGAGCTCCGACGCGATCCGGTCCTTCGTGACGTAGCCGGCCGCGCCGGCGGCCCGAGCGCGGTCGACGTCGGCGCGCGAGTTGGAGCCCGTGAGCATCAGGATCGCCGCCCGGGAGCCGGACGCGTGGATCTCGCGGGTCGCCGCGATCCCGTCCAGCACGGGCATGCTCACGTCCATCAGCACGACGTCCGGACGAAGCTCCGCGGCGAGGTCGACCGCCTCCTGCCCGTCGGACGCGCGCCCGACGACCTCGATCCGCGCGTCGCCCGCGAGGATCGCCTCGAGCGCCTCGGTGAACAGGCGATGGTCGTCTGCGATCAGGACACGAATCACCAGATTCCCTCCCCGGAACCGGCTCCATCTTGCCCTAGATTTCCGAAAGTGGAGGAAGACGTCCGCGAGCGGATCCAGAAGCTGCTCGTGACCGGCGACAACCGGCTGAAGCAGGGCGTCGACCCGGCGAAGGCGCGGGAGAGCTGGCTCGCGGCGCTGGAGCTGGCGCGCGAGGCCGGACTCGAGGAGCGGATCCGGCCGCTCGTCGAGGTCAGGCTGGCAGACCTGCCGCCCGGCTGAGGATCGCCTCGATCCGCTCGGCCTGGCGGCGGACGTCGTGCGCCTCGGTCGCGGCGCGCGCGGCCTCGTTCGGGCGCGGCAGCGCGGCCGCCTGCTCGAGCGCGCGCGCGAGGGCGTCGACGTCGAGCGGGTCGACGAGGATCCCGGCCTCCGGCGGCACGAACTCGGGCGGCCCGCCCACGCGCGTCGCGACGACGGAGCGGCCGCAGGCCATGCCCTCGAGCAGGGCCTGGCCGAGCGGCTCGAGCAGGCTCGGCTGCGCGAGCACGTGCGCGTCGGCGAGCAGGCGCGGGATCTCGTCGTGCGGGACGCGGCCGAGGAGGCTGACGCGCTCGCGGCCCTCGAGCTCGTGGCGCAGGGGGCCGTCGCCGGCGAACGTCAGCGTCCCTTCGCCGAGCTTGTCGAACGCGTCGGCGAGCCTGACGACGTTCTTCCGCTCGTCGAGCGAGCCCACGCAGAGGAAGCGCGGCGGCCCGTCCGGCGGCGGGGTGACGGCGAACCGCTCCCGGTCGACGCCGCTCGAGACGACCTCGGTCTTGCCCCGCGCGTCGGGGAGCCGCGTCTCGAGCTCGCGCCGCAGGTAGTCCGAGACGCAGACGACGGCCGCGGCGCGGCGGACGACGAGGCGCGTCGCCGCGGCGACGCCGGGGATCTCGCCGACGTTGCGGACGTCGCGGCCGTGCGCCGTCACGACGAGCGGCGCGCGCCCCGCGAGCGCGGCGATCAGCCCGGATGGGACTAGGAAGTGCGCCCAGACGACGTCCGGCCGCCGCGCCGTCGCGGCCCGGCGCGCCAGCGTCAGGTAGCGGAGCTTCCCGCCCGCGCGGGTGTCGAGGACGGCGAGCTCGACCTCGTTCCCGCGCTCGCGCAGCGCGTTCTCCATCTGGGCGACGAACGGCCCGAGGTCGGGCGCGGTGGGCCCCGGGTACATCTGGGAGACGATCAGGATGCGCACCGGGAGGCAGCGTAAGCTCCGGGACGGTGGGTGTCGTGGAGGTTCAGGGGCTGGAGAAGGTCTTTCGCGTGCCCGAGCGCGAGGCCGGCATCGGCGCCGCCACCCGCAGCCTCTTCCGCCGCCAGTGGCGCGAGGTGCGAGCGGTGGACGGGATCTCGTTCGAGATCGAGCCCGGCGAGGTCGTCGGCTTCCTCGGCCCGAACGGCGCCGGCAAGACGACGACGCTGAAGATGCTCTCCGGCCTGCTCCACCCGAGCGGCGGCGAGGTGCGCGTCCTCGGCCACGTCCCAAACCGGCGCGAGCGCGACTACCTGCGCCGGATGACGCTCGTGATGGGGAACCGCAACCAGCTCCAGTGGGATCTCCCGGCGCTCGACTCGTTCGAGCTGAACCGGGCGATCTACCGGCTGCCGGTCGACGAGTTCCGGCAGACGCGCGACGAGCTCGTCGAGCTGCTCGACATCGGCGACCTCGTCCGCAAGCCGGTGCGGCAGCTCTCGCTCGGCGAGCGGATGAAGGTCGAGGTCGTCGGCTCACTCCTGCACCTGCCGCAGGTGCTCTTCCTCGACGAGCCGACGATCGGGCTCGACGTGACGATGCAGAAGCGGATCCGCGGCTTCGTCGCCGACTACAACGCGCGCTACGGCGCCACCGTCCTGCTGACGAGCCACTACATGGCCGACGTCGAGGCGCTCTGCCGGCGCGTGATCGTCATCCACCACGGGCGGCTGCTCTTCGACGGCCAGCTCGAGGCGCTGACGCACCGCTTCGCGCCGTTGAAGACGATCGAGGCCGTGCTCGCCGACGGCGAGACCGTGTCGCTGCAGGTGCCGAAGGACGAGGTCTCTGGGGCGACGGCGCAGCTCCTCGCGGAGCGTGAGGTCGTCGACCTGACAGTCGAGGACCCGCCGATCGAGGACGTGATCGAACAGGTCTTCGCGACCGAGGCCGAGGTCGTGGCGTGACCGAGCTCGCCGCCCAGCCGGTTGCCGGAAGGCCGTCGGCGCTCCGCTCGTTCGTCGACTTCTACGCGACGACGATGCGGACGACGATCCAGACGCAGTTCCAGTACCGCGCGGCGATGTACGGCTACACGATCGGGATGGTCGCCGAGCCGACGATCTACCTCGTCGTCTGGACGACGATCGCGAACTCGCACGGCGGCGCGGTCGACGGCGTCGGGCCGCACGCGTTCGCGGCGTACTACATCGTCTGGACGTTCGTGCGCGTGATGAACATCGTCTTCACGCCGTACGGCTGGGAATGGCGGATCCGCGAGGGGCAGCTCTCCGGCCAGCTCCTACGGCCCATCCACCCGATCCACTACGACCTCGCGTGGTTCGCCGGGCAGAAGGTGCCCTGGCTCGTCATGTACGCGCCGATCGCGGTCGGGCTCTCGCTCGTCTTCCACCCGTCGTTCCACACGAGCGCGCTCGGCGTCGTCGTCTTCCTCGTCGCGATCTGGGGCGCCTACCTGATCCGGTCGCTGAACCAGTTCTGGCTCGGGATGTTCACCATCTTCACGACGCGCGTCGGCGCGATCTTCCAGGTCTGGTTCCTCGCAGAGTTGCTCCTCTCGGGCCGGCTGCTCCCGCTGCCGCTGATGCCGCAGTGGACGCAGGAGCTCGCCGCGTGGCTGCCGTTCAAGTGGACGTTCTACTTCCCGATCGAGGCGCTGGTCGGCAACCTCTCGAACGCTGCGCTCCTCCGCGGGCTCGGCTTCCAGGCGCTCTGGGCGGCGATCCTCGGCGCCGTGGCGGTCGGCGCGTGGCGGCTCGCGGTTCGGCACTACTCGGCGGTGGGGAACTGATGCCCGTCCCGAGGCCGCTCGTCGTCGCGTGGACGTACCTCCGCCTCGGCGTGATGAACGAGATGCAGTACCGCGCGAACTTCTTCGTCGCGATCTTCCAGTCGCTGCTGCAGGTCGGCGTCGGGCTGGCGGTGCTCGCGCTCGTGTACTCGCACACGAGCGAGCTGAACGGGTGGACGCAGTCGGATCTGCTCGTGATCCTCGGCGTGCAGATCCTGCTCGGCGGCGTCGTGCACGCGACGGTGCAGCCGAACATGGAGCGGCTCGCCGACGAGGTGCGGGACGGCAAGCTCGACTTCGCCCTGACGCGGCCGGAGGACGCGCAGCTGATCGTCTCGGTGCGGCAGCTCCAGCTCTGGCAGCTCGTCGAAGTCGTCTCCGGCGCGACCGTGATCGGCGTCGGCGTGTCCCGCCTCCCGACCGGGATGGACGCGCCGCACACGCTCGCGTTCCTCGCGCTCCTCGGCGTCGGCGCACTGCTTCTCTACTGCTTCTGGCTGATCCTCGCGACCGGGTCGTTCTGGGTCGTGAACATGTGGTTCCTCTCGGAGCTCTTCGAGGGCGTCTACCAGACGGGGCGCTGGCCGATCGGGATCTATCCGGGCTGGCTGCGCTACTCGATGACGTACCTCGTCCCGGTCGGCTTCGCGGTGACGGTGCCGGCGCAGGCGATGACGAACCGGCTCTCGTTGGGGACGGTCGGGGTCGCGCTCGCGTTCGCGGTCGTCCTCGCCGCCGTGACGCGGCGCTTCTGGAAGCTCGGGCTGCGCCGCTACTCAGGCGCGAGCGCGTAGCGAGTCGTACATCCCCCACTCCTCGCGGAGCGTGTTGCAGATCTCGCCGACGGTGCAGCGGGCACGGAGGGCTTCGCGCATGACGGGGAGGAGGTTCGACTCGCCGCGGGCGGTCTCGCGCACGGCCGCGAGCGCGCGCGCGGCCTCGTCCGCGTTGCGCTCGGCGCGCACGCGCGCGGTGCGCTCGAGCTGCCGGCGCTCCGCCTCGGGGTCGATGCGCAGGAGCTCGACGCGTTCCTCGCTCGCCTCGACGAACTCGTTGACGCCGACGATCACGCGCTCGCCGGACTCGACCTGCTGCTGCCATTCGAACGCGGCGCGCTCGATCTCGTCCTGGACGAACCCCTGCTCGACCGCCGCGACCGCGCCGCCGAGCTCGTCCACGCGCTCGATCAGCTCCCACGCCCGCGCCTCGAGCTCGTCGGTCAGCGCCTCGATGAAGTAGGAGCCGCCGAGCGGGTCGGCCGTGTCCGTCGTCCCGCCCTCGGCCGCGAGGATCTGCTGCGTGCGCAGCGCGATCCGCGCCGCATGCTCCGACGGCAGCGCGAGCGCCTCGTCGTAGGAGTTCGTGTGCAGCGACTGCGCGCCGCCGGCGACCGCCGACAGCGCCTGGATCGCCACGCGCACGATGTTGTTCTCCGGCTGCTGCGCGGTCAGCGTCGAGCCGCCGGTCTGGGCGTGGAAGCGCAGCGCCAGCGCCTTGGGGTTGGTCGCGCCGAACCGCTCGCGCATGATCCGCGCCCACAGCCGCCGCGCCGCCCGGAACTTCGCCACCTCCTGGAAGAAGTGGTTGTGCGCGTTGAAGAAGAACGACAGCCGCGCCCCGAAGTCGTCCGGCGACAGGCCCGCCTCGACCGCCGCCTCGCAGTAGGCGATCCCGTTCGCGAGCGTGAACGCGAGCTCCTGCACCGCGGTGGAGCCCGCCTCGCGGATGTGGTAGCCGGAGATCGAGATCGTGTTCCAGCGCGGCACCCGCTCCGCGCAGTACGCGAACAGATCCGTCGTGAGCCGCATCGACGGCCGCGGCGGGAAGATGTAGTTCCCGCGCGCGATGTACTCCTTGAGGATGTCGTTCTGCACCGTCCCGCGCAGCTCGCCCGGCGCGACGCCCTGCCCCTCCGCCACGAGCTCGTAGAGGAGCAGCAGCAGCGACGCCGGCGCGTTGATCGTCATCGACGTCGACACCTCGCCGAGCGGGATCCCGGCCAGCAGGATCTCCATGTCCGCGAGCGAGTCGATCGCGACGCCCGTCCGGCCGACCTCGCCGAGCGCGCACGCGTCGTCCGAGTCGTAGCCGAGCTGCGTCGGCAGGTCGAACGCGATCGACAGCCCCGTCTGCCCGCGCGAGAGCAGGTAGCGGTAGCGCTCGTTCGACTCCTCCGCCGACCCGAACCCCGCGTACTGCCGGATCGTCCACGGCCGCCCTCGGTACATGTCCGGGTAGGGCCCGCGGGTGTACGGGAACTCGCCCGGCGGCTCCAGCGGACGCGGCGCGTCGCCCGCCTCGTAGAGGGGCTTGACCTCGATCCCGGAC
>JAFAIV010000248.1 GCA_019236545.1 Actinomycetota bacterium
GCAGCGCCGGCGCGCGGGTTCACGTCGCTCTGCCAGACGCTCGGCCAGCAGCTCGTCGAGGCGGCGCAGCCGCTCCTCACGGCGAGCCTGATCCGCGACACGATGCAGCACAATCTCGCGCGCGCGGAGGCCGACGCGCGGCGCGACGCGCTCACGGGGCTCGCGAACCGCCTCGCGTGGACGGAGGCGTGCGCGAACGTCCGCGGGACGGGCGACTCCCCGGTCGCGATCGTGGTCGTCGACGCCGGCCGCCTGAAGGCGATCAACGAGACGTACGGCCACCACGTCGGCGACGACCTGCTCCGCGCGATCGCCGACGCCCTCCACGGCTGCGTCCGCGAGACGGACACGCTCGCCCGCCTCGGCGGCGACGAGTTCGCGATCCTTCTGGAAGGCAGCGACGAGGCCGAGACGGAGGCAGTGGTGGAGCGCCTGCGCGAGCGGGTCGCCGAGAAGCGCCTCCCCGACGGCGCACCCGTCACCGTCGCATGCGGCTGGTCGATCGACCGCGCCGGCGACCTCGCCGCCGCCCAGCAGCGCGCGGACGCGCAGATGCTGGCCGAGAAGCGCCGCCGCTCCACGGACTGACCCGGCTCTTGCCCGGAGACCGGCCGAGATGAGAGGGTCGTGCCCGTGAAGGCAACGCGCCTCGCCGCGCTCTCGCTCCTCGCCCTGGCGGTCACGGTCTCTTCCGCGAGCGGCGCCCGTCGCGACACCGGCGGCTGGACGGTCAGCGCGAGCGGGACGCAGATCTCCGGCACCTTCACCAACCCGACCGCCTCGGTCGTCAACGGCGTCGCCGTCGGCACCGCGCTGAAGAGCAAGAACCCGATCGTCTCCTTCACGTTCGAGGGCCAGAAGTGCGGCCTGTACGCGCCGTACGGCAGCGCGTACTGCTACACCAACGTCAAGGTCAAGCCGGGCCAGACGGTGTCCTTCTCCGGCACGACGAAGACGCCGATCGGCTGCACGAAGCGGCGCTTGAGCTCGAGCCCGCCGGCGACGTGCGGCGTCGTCCAGATGTGCTCGAGCGCGGACAAGGGCATGGACAACACGTGCAACGACGTGAAGGCGGGAGCAGCCGGATCGCCGCCGGCTACTACCACCACCGCGACAGCGGCCACGAGCCAGAAGTACGCGGAAGCGATCTACGTCGTCGGCAATGCAATCGACGCGGAGGATGACGCGCTGAAGTTCCTCACAGGCCCGGGTGAGCTAAGTCCTCCAAAGAGCATCGAGGCGCTTCAGGAGTCGAGGAGCTACCTCGCGAACGCCACGAAGGAGACGCAGGGCGCGCCGCCCAGCGTGGACGCAAACCTCGAACAGGCCAGCGCATCCGACGAAGAAGCGCTGACCGAGATCCAAGGCACCACACAAGGCCGCTACGCGCGGGCTCGTGCAGCGATCAAGGACGCGTTGACTCGCAAGGGCAAGGCGCTTGCGACCTTGAAGTCGCTCCACTAGAACCGAACGAGAGAGGCGCCTACCGGAGTCGAACCGGTGTACCAGGTTTTGCAGACCTGTGCCTAACCACTCGGCCAAGGCGCCCGGGCGCGGCCATCGTAACGGCGGCTAGCCGACGACCTCGTCCAGGAACGCGACCGCTCGCTCGAACGCGTCGATGCGGTTGCCGAGCTTCTCGATCTGGTGGCCCTCGTCCTCGTAGATCACGAGCTCGCAGCGGACGCCCTTCTCCACCAGCACGCGGTGGATCGCCTCCGACTCGCTCACCGGGACGCGCGGGTCGTTCCTCCCGTGCTCGATGAAGAGCGGCGCGCGGATCGCGTCGACGCGGCTCCACGGAGAGAGCCGCTCCAGCAGCTCCGGGTCGGAGAGCGGCCCGTACTCGCGCTCGCGCACGGCGCGCCGGTACTCCGACGTGTTCTCGAGGAACGTGCGCAGGTTCGCGATGCCGACGAACTCGATCCCGGCGGCCCACAGCTCCGGCTGGAACGCGAGCGCGGCGAGCACCATGTAGCCGCCGTACGAGCGCCCGTAGACGACCGCGCGCGAGCCGTCGATCTCCGGCCGCGCCGCGAGCCATCCGTGGAGCGCAGCGAGATCGGCGACGGAGTCCAGCCGCTTCTCGACGTCGTCGAGGTGGACGAACCGCTTCCCGTAGCCGCTCGACCCGCGGACGTTCAGCGCCGCGACGGCGTACCCGCGCGCGACGAGGTGCTGCGTGATCGCGCCGAAGCCCTGCGAGTACCA
>JAFAIV010000374.1 GCA_019236545.1 Actinomycetota bacterium
CCGCTTGGTGATCAGGCCCTGACCGACCGTCCACAGGTTCGTCGTCATCCAGTAGAGGACGAGGCCGGCCGGAAAGCGCGCGATCACGAACACGAAGACGAGCGGCATGACCATGAAGAGGATCCGCTGCGTCCGGTCCGCGGTCGCGGACATGTAGAGCGTCGAGGCCATCTGGCTCGCGACGTAGACGACCAGCAGCAGGTAGCCGCCCCAGAACGAGGTTGTGTGCGCGGCGATCGAGGGGACGAACTGGAGCCAGGAGAGGTCGCCCGACGGCGGATTGCGTGCGAAACCGCGAAGGGTGTAGTAGAGCGCGATGAAGATCGGGAACTGGAACAGCATCGGCAGGCAGGAGGCAGCCGGGTTGATGTTGTTCTCCCGGTAGAACTTCATCAGCTCCTCGTTCTGCTTCTGCTTGTCCGCCTTGTACTTCTTCTGGATCTCCTTCATCTGCGGCGCGTAGCGCTGCAGGTTCTGCATCGAGTGGATCTGCCGCACGGTCAGCGGCACGAGGATGATCCGGACGATCACCGTCAGGGCGACGATCGACCAGGCCCACGAGAGCCCGATGCTCGTGTGGATCCAGTTGAGGACGTGGCGGAGCGCGTGCTCGATCGGCGTGAGCGGCGACGCGACGACGAGGGAGGCGAGGTGGAGGATCACCGGACGGGGTCGAACCCTCCGCGGCTCCAGGGGTTGCAGCGCAGCAGCCGCCAGCCCGTCAGCGCGCTGCCGCGGACGAGCCCCTTCTGCTGCAACGCGTCGATCGCGTACTGCGAGCAGGACGGCTCGTACTTGCAGGTCGTCGGGAAGAGCGCGCCGAGCGTGACGCGGTAGAGCCAGACGAGCCCGACGCCGAGGCGGTACATCAGGCGGCCACCTTCGCCTGCCCGAGCAGCTCGTCCACGCGCTCGCCGAGCCACGCGAATCCGTTCGCCTCGACCGCCTCCGGCAGCCCCTGGCGGACGATCAGCACGTAGTCGTGGCCCTCGGGGACGCGCTCGAGCCGCTCCTGCCACACCTCGCGGAGCTGGCGCTTGATCCGGTTCCGCTCGACCGCGCCGCCGACGGCGCGCGGCACGGAGAAGCCGAACCGTGGCGCGGCCGGCTCGTCCTGCGGGAACCAGTAGAGGACGAGGAAGCGCGTGGAGACGGAACGGCCCTGCCGGTAGACGGCGTCGAAGTCCCGCGAGCGGGACAGGCGGTTCGCGCGCTTCACGGGAGGCAGCTTACGCCGAGAGGCGTGCGCGGCCCTTGGCGCGGCGGCGCTTGAGGATCGCCTGGCCGGCGCGCGTCGCCATGCGGGCGCGGAAGCCGTGCTTGCGCTTGCGGCGGCGGACGTTCGGCTGGTAGGTGCGCTTCAACGAGACCTCGGAAGTCCGGTCTGGACAGAAAAAATGCCCGCTCTCACGGGGGCGGCGGCCAGTATAGACGACGCGCCGTCCACCGCTTTTTCCACAACCGCGCAGGGCTTGGACAAGCCGCTCCAGGGAGTTTCCCCCACTGCTTTCCACAACTGTGGAGGGATTCTGGGGGTAGGGAAAGCGCCTGCAAAACGCCCACATTTGAGCCTGGGAAGGGCGCTGTTAGGATGGCCGCTCGGGTCTTCGGGGAGAGGAGCTGGGGGCGGGTTGGAGCACCAAATCGAGCTGACTGCTGCAGGCCTGTGGAGCGACGTTTCCAGTCGGCTCAGAGGTGCACTCAACGAGACCACGTACAGCACGTGGTTCGGCGAGGTCTTCGGCCTCGGCCTCGAGGGCGACACCTTCGTCCTCGCCGTCCCCAACGACTTCACCCGCGACTGGATCGAGGGCCACTTCCGCGGCCTGATCGGCGCGGCGATCCGCGACGTCCTCGGCCACGAGCGCCCGATCGAGCTGCGCGTCGTCGAAGGACGCACCGCGCCGCTGCCGCTTCCTCCCGAGGCGCTCGTGGAGGTCTCCGAGGAGGAACAGGTCGTCCAACCCGTGGTCCACCGCCTGCCGGCGCGCCCGGACAGCAGCGGGATCAACGCGAAGTACACGTTCGACTCGTTCGTCATCGGGTCGTCGAACCGCTTCGCGCACGCGGCGGCGCTGGCGGTCGCGGAGGCACCGGCGCAGGCGTACAACCCGCTCTTCATCTACGGCGGCACCGGGCTCGGCAAGACGCACCTCCTGCAGGCGGTCGCGATGTACGTCGGCGAGCACAGCTCCGAGCTGAGCGTGCGCTACGTGACAAGCGAGACCTTCATGAACGACTTCATCAACTCCCTCCGGGACAAGCGCATCGAGGGCTTCAAGCAGCGCTACCGCACCTACGACGTGCTCATGATCGACGACGTCCAGTTCTTCGAGCACAAGGAGCGGATCCAGGAGGAGTTCTTCCACACCTTCAACTCGCTCTACGAGGCCGGCTCGCAGATCGTCATGTCGAGCGACCGGCCGCCGCGCGAGATCGCAACGCTCGAGGACCGGCTGCGGAGCCGCTTCGAGTGGGGCCTGATCACGGACATCCAGCCGCCCGACCTCGAGACCCGCATCGCGATCCTGCGCAAGAAGGTGAAGGTCGACGGGATCCACGTCCACGACGAGCAGGTGCTGACCTTCATCGCCAGCCGCGTCTCGACGAACATCCGCGAGCTCGAGGGCGCGCTCACCCGCGTCGTCGCGTTCAGCTCGCTCACCGGCCGGCCGATGTCGGTCGACCTCGCCCAGGACGTGCTCAAGGACGTCTTCCCGCAGGGGGAGGCGGCGGAGGTCTCGATCCGCCGCATCCAGGATCTCGTCGCGGAGCGCTTCAACCTCTCGCTCGAGGAGCTCTGCGGCGACAAGCGCTCCCAGAACATCGTCTACCCGCGCCAGGTCGCGATGTACCTCTCGCGCGAGCTCACGGACTCTTCGCTGCCGAAGATCGGCAAGGAGTTCGGCGGCCGCGACCACACCACGGTGATCCACGCGACCTCCAAGATCGCGCGTCTGATCCGTGAGGACAGGTCTGTGTACAACCTCGTGCAGGAACTGACCGCGCGTGTGAAGCAGGTCCGCTGAGCCAGTGGGCCTGTCGAGAACCACACTGTCTCCCCAGGACCCGTCCCAAGGGAACATGGCTCAACGAAGCGGCTTGGACACCGTCTTCCCCGTCGTCCACACTCCCTATGACTTCTACGAGGTTCTTTAGAGAATGATTGAAACCGACATCGTGGTGGGTGCCGAGCTGAGGATTACGTGCTCGAAGGACGAGCTCGTCCGTGCGCTGGGAGTCGTGTCGCGCGCGGTCTCGACGCGTACCTCCGTGCAGATCCTCTCGGGGATCCTGCTCGAGGCTGCCGGCGACGAGTTGCGGCTCGCGGCGACGGACATGGAGCTTTCGCTGCGCACGGCGCTGAGTGCGCAGGTGCAGGGCGACGGCGCGATGGTGCTCCCCGGGCGCACCTTCGTGGACATCGCGCGCCTGCTGCCGGCGGACGAGGTCACGATCGAGCACAAGCCGAACGAGTCGGTCGTCCACGTCACGTCGGGGAGCGCGAGCTACACGCTGCACACGTACAACCCCGAGGACTTCCCGCGGCTGCCGGAGCTCGGCTCGATCCAGACGTTCTCGGTCGACCGCGAGGCGCTGCTCGAGACGATCGGCCGCGTCGCGCGCGCGGCGTCGAAGGACGAGTCGCGGCCGGTGCTCACCGGCGTCCTCGTCCAGTTCGCAGGTGGACGGCTCGTGATGGCGGCGACGGACTCGTACCGGCTCGCCGTCAAGGAGACCGACCTCTCCGGCAGCGCGCCGGAGCTCGAGGCGATCGTCCCCAGCCGCGCGCTCCAGGAGCTGGCGCGGATCGCCGGCGACGGTGACGAGGTCGCGGTCGGCGTGCACGAGAACCAAGTGCTGTTCGCGACCGAGGGCACGTGGCTGACGACGCGCCGGATCGACGGGCAGTTCCCGAACTACCGCCAGCTCCTCCCCGAGGCGTTCGAGTACGAGCTGACGCTGCCGCGCGCCGACCTGCTCGACGTCGTCCGCCGCGCCTCCGTGATGATCCAGCGCGCGACGCCGCTGCAGCTGCGCTTCGCGGACGGCGAGCTGACGGTCATCGCGCGGACGCACGAGGTGGGAGAGTCGAAGGAGTCGCTGCCGGTTGCCTTCACGGGCGACACGCTCGAGATCGGCTTCAACGCCGACTTCCTCCGCGACGGGCTCGAGTCGGTCGAGGGCGACGACGTGCGCGTGAAGCTCATCAGCCCGCTGCGGCCGGCCGTGCTCCAGGGCGAGGGCGACGACTTCACGTACCTCGTGATGCCGATCCGCCTCCCCGGCTGATCGTCGACTCGGTCTCGCTCCGCAGCTTCCGGTCGTACGAGCGGCTCGAGCTGACGCTCCGCCCCGGACTCGTGCTCGCGGTGGGGCCGAACGGCGTCGGGAAGACGAACCTGCTCGAAGCGCTCCACGTCGCGACGCAGGGGTTCTCGCCGCGGACGAGGACGGACGCGCAACTCGTCCGCTTCGGCGACCCAGGCGCGCGCGTCGCGGTACGCGGCAGACGTGGCGAGGTCACGCTCGACCTCGAGGTGACCGTCGAGCCCGGCGCCGGGAAGCGCGCGAAGCTGAACGGCGCGCCGCTGCGGGCGGCAGAGCAGCTGCGCTCGGAGGCCGCGACGCTGGTCTTCACCCCCGATCGGCTCGGCGTCGTCAAGGGCGCTCCCGCCGCTCGGCGCGCGTACTTCGACCGTGCCCTCGGACGGCTGGCGCCCGCGCGCGCCGCGCTGCCGGCGGAGTACGGAGCCGCGGTCGCGCAGCGCAACGCCGCCCTCCGCCGCGCCGCCGGAGGCTGGTCGTCGCGGGACGCGATCGCGCCGTGGACGGAGCAGGTCGCGACGCTCGGGGCTGAGCTCGTCACGGCGCGGGTGGAGACGCTCGCGGCGCTGGAGCCGCACTTCGCCGAGCGCGCGGGCGAGCTCGGCCTCCTCGGCGGGGCGCTCCGCTACGAGGGCGAGCCACCGACCCGCGAGGCGCTCGAGCAGCGGCTCGACCGCGACCTCGAGCGTGGCGCGACCTCCCTCGGCCCGCATCTCGACGACGTCGTCCTCGCCTCGGGCGATCGCGAGCTGCGCAGCTTCGGCTCTCAGGGCGAGCAGCGCCTCGCGGTCCTCGCGCTGCTCCTCGCGGAGGCGGAGCTGATCGCGGAGCGCCGCGGCGTGCCGCCGCTGCTCCTGCTCGACGACGTCCTCTCCGAGCTCGACCCGGAGCGCCGCCGCATCCTCGCCGCCCGCGTCTCCGGTGCCGGCCAGGCCCTCGTCACCGCGACCGACGCCGCGATGCTGCCCGCCGACCCGGACCAGCTGCTCGAGGTCTCCCCGGGACGGGCCGCCTGATGGAGCCGCTCGGCGACGACGTCCGCCGCGAGCTCAGAGGGCTCGGCCCCGAGGCGGGTGTCGGCGACCTCGCGGAGGCGTGGCCGGCGGCGGTCGGCCCGGAGATCGCCCGCAACGCGTGGCCCGCGCGCGTGCAGCGCGACGGCACGCTCGTCGTCCACACACGCGACGCCGTCTGGGGCTTCGAGCTGACGCAGCGCGCCGGCGACATCGCGTCGCGGCTCCCGGGAAAGCCCGTCCTGAAGTTCGTCCCGGGCCCTCTTCCGGAGCCCGGCGAGAACGCCTCAGACGCGCCCGATCCGGCGCCCGAGGCTACCCTGGAGCAGGCGGAGGAGGCGGCTCGCTGGGCAGCGTCGATCGAGGACGACGAGCTGCGCGAGCTGGTCGCGAGAGCCGCTCGGGCGAGCCTCGCTCGAGCCGCGAACGACCGCTCCGTCTGATACACTTCCTCGTGCCCGCAAATGCGGAATTTGCAGGGCTTTTTTGATGGCCGAAACGACCTATACAGCTAAGGACATCACCGTCCTCGAGGGGCTCGAGCCGGTCCGGCTCAGGCCCGGGATGTACATCGGCTCGACCGGTATCCGGGGCCTCCACCACCTGGTCTACGAGATCGTCGACAACTCCGTCGACGAGGCGCTCGCGGGCCACAACGACCGCATCGAGATCACCCTCCACCCCGACCATTCAGTGACCGTGAAGGACTGGGGTCGCGGGATGCCTGTCGACCAGATGGAGGAGCAGGGCGAGTCCGCGTTGACGGTCATCCTCACGAAGCTCCACGCCGGCGGGAAGTTCGGCGGGGCCGGCTACAAGGTCTCCGGCGGACTCCACGGCGTCGGCGCGTCGGTCGTCAACGCCCTCTCCGAGTGGCTCGTGGCGGAGGTCCGCCGCGACGGCAAGGTGCATCGCCAGGAGTTCGACCGCGGCGTCCCGCGCGGGCCCGTCGAGATCGTCGGTGAGGCCGAGGACACCGGCACGACCATCTCCTTCCTCCCCGACGCCGAGATCTTCGAGGAGATGGAGATGAACGCGGACACGCTGCTGCAGCGTCTGCGCGAGACCGCGTTCCTCACGAAGGGCCTGCTGATCCATTTCACCGATGAGCGCGCCGACGGCAAGACGGCCGAGTTCCACTACGAGGGTGGGATCCGCGACTTCGTCGCCTACATCAACGAGGCGAAGGACGCGATCCACAAGCACATCGTCTACCTCGAGGGCGAGACCGAGCAGGGCCAGGTCGAGGTCGCGATGCAGTGGAACAACTCATTCCAGGAGTCGGTCTTCACGTTCGCCAACAACATCAACACGGTCGAGGGCGGCTCGCATCTGTCCGGGTTCCGCAGCGCGCTCACGCGCACGCTGAACGCGAAGGCGCAGGACCTGAAGCTGCTCAAGAAGGACGAGACGCTCGACGGCGAGGACGTGCGCGAGGGGCTCGCCGCGGTCGTCTCCGTCAAGCTCCAGAACCCGCAGTTCGAGGGGCAGACGAAGGCGAAGCTCGGCAACCCAGGAATCGAGGGTCTCGTCCAGACGACGGTCAACGCCAACCTCGCCCAGTTCCTCGAGGAGAACCCGCAGGACGCGCGCCAGATCGTGACGAAGGCGATCGCGGCCATGCGCGCGCGGCTCGCTGCGCGCAAGGCGCGCGAGCTGACGCGGCGCAAGTCCGCGCTCGACAGCTCGTCGCTGCCGGGCAAGCTCGCCGACTGCTCGATCCGCGACCCCGAGTCCGCCGAGCTCTTCATCGTCGAGGGCGACTCCGCCGGCGGCTCCGCCAAGACGGGCCGCGACCGCACCTACCAGGCGATTCTGCCGCTGCGCGGGAAGATCATCAACAGCGAGAAGAACCGCATCAACAAGGTTCTCTCCAACAACGAGATCCAGGCGATGATCACCGCGATCGGCACCGGGATCGGCGACGAGTTCGACGTCTCCGGGCTCCGCTACCACCGGATCATCGTCATGACCGACGCCGACGTGGACGGCTCGCACATCCGCACGCTCGTGCTGACGTTCCTCTACCGGCACATGAAGGAGCTGTTCGAGCAGGGGCACGTCTACATCGCCGTTCCGCCGCTCTACAAGGTCAAGCTCGGCAACCAGGAGTACTACTTCGAGAAGGAGTCGCAGCTCGAGGACCTCCTCGTCCGGGAGCGCTTCGACGACCTCGAGCTCCGCGACCGCGACGGCAAGGACGTCAAGCTCACCGAGGCGCGCTGGAAGAAGTTCACGGGCGCGCTCGCAGAGTTCGAGGGCTGGTCGGCCCGCCTGCGTGCCGACTACGGCCATCACGCCGCCGAGCTCGTGATCTCGCACCGGCTGCTCGAGATCGACGGCTCCACGCCGGCCGAGATCGAGAAGGCGCTCGCGAAGCACCCGTCCAACGGCTACGCGCTCTCGGTGGTCGAACGCGACGAGAACGGCCTCCGGGTCAAGGTCGTCGAGGAGGAGACCTCCGCCGCGCAGATGGTCGGTCTGAGCGCCGATCTCCTCGCCTCCCCGATCTACGCCAATCTTCGCCGCTCGTA
>JAFAIV010000264.1 GCA_019236545.1 Actinomycetota bacterium
CCGGCCTCCTCGCCGTCGACCTGACCCGCTACCTGCCGGGCGCGTTCGCGTCGGCCGAGCTCCTGCGCCTCGGCGCGCGCGTGGTCTGCGTCGAGCAGCCGGGAGGGGAGCCGATGCGCGAGAGCGCGCCTGCCTGGCACACGGCGCTCACCGCGGGCACGGAGTCCGTCGTCGTCGACCTGAAGGGGGACGCGACGCTCGCGCGGGCGCTCCTCGAGCGGGCGGACGTGGTGATCGAGTCCTTCCGGCCCGGAGTCGCGACGCGGCTCGGCGTCGGGCCGGAGGACGCGTCGGAGCGAACGGTCTACTGCTCGATCACCGGCTTCGGCCTCGGGAACCGGCATGAGCAGCGCGCCGGGCACGACCTCAACTACCTGGGTTGGGCCGGCGTCCTCGCCGACACGGCGCCCGCGTGGCCGCCCGTTCAGATCGCCGACCTGGCCGCCGGCGCGCTCGGCGCGGTCACGCAGATCCTCGCCGCGCTGCTCGAGCGGGAACGAACCGGCCGCGGGGCGCAACTCGTCGTATCGATGACCCACGGCTCGCACCGGCTCGTCGCGCACCGGCTCGGCGGCGACCCGGTCCCGCGGCTCCTCACGGGCGGCCTCGCCTCCTACCGGATCTACGGGACCGCCGACGGCCGCTGGCTCACGGTCGGCGCGCTCGAGCCCGTCTTCTTCCGCCGCCTCTGCGAGCTGCTCGGCCGACCCGACCTCGCCGGCCGCCAGTACGACGCCGACCAGGAGTCCCTCGCCGCCGAGCTCGCCGCGATCCTCTCCACGCGCAGCCTCGCCGACTGGCTCGCGCACTTCGGCGACGAGGACGTCTGCGTCGGCCCGGTCGCGACCCTCGCCGAGGCCGCCGCCGACCTCGGCACGCCCGCGCCCGCCCGCGCCCCCGCGGCGGGCGAGCACACCGACGCCTGGCGAGCGGAGCTCGGCCTCTAGCCCGGCGCCGGCCCGTTCGTCCCGCCGCCGGGCACGACGTCCTTCACCGCGCCGGCGATCCGGCCGATCGCCTGTTGCACGTCGCTCGGGATGATCCAGACCTTGTTCGCCTCGCCCTGCGCGATCTGCGGGAGCACCTGGAGGTACTGGTACGCGAGCAGCTCGGCGTCGGGCTTGCCCTCGTGGATCGCCTCGAAGACCGTCTCGATCGCCTTCGCCTGGCCCTCCGCGCGGAGCCGCATCGCCTCGCGCTCGCCCTCGGCGCGCAGGATCGCCGCCTGCTTCTCGCCCTCCGCGGTGAGGATCTGCGACTGCTTCTGGCCCTCCGCCTGGAGGATCGCGGCGCGCTTGTCGCGGTCGGCCCGCATCTGCTTCTCCATCGAGTCCTGGATCGAGGCGGGCGGGTCGATCGCCTTCAGCTCGACGCGGTTGACCCGGATGCCCCACTTGCCGGTCGCCTCGTCGAGGACGCCGCGGAGCTGGCCGTTGATCTCGTCGCGCGACGTGAGCGTCTTCTCGAGCGCCATGCCGCCGATGACGTTGCGCAGCGTCGTGACCGTGAGCTGCTCGATCGCCTGGATGTAGTTGGCGATCTCGTACGTCGCCGACTTCGCGTCGGTGACCTGGAAGTAGATGACCGAGTCGATGTTGACGACGAGGTTGTCCTCGGTAATCACAGGCTGGGGCGGGAACGAGACGACCTGCTCCCGGAGGTCGATCAGCGGGCGCAGGCGGTCGACGAACGGCACGACGATCGCGAGGCCCGGGTTGAGCGTCCGCGAGTAGCGGCCGAACCGCTCGACCACGCCCGCGCGCGCCTGCGGGACGATCCGGACCGTCCGCGCCAGCACGACGAGGACGAAGACAGCGACGACTGCGATGACGATCCACCCCACCATGCTCTGCTCAGCTCCTTTAGCGATAGACGAGCGCGGTTGCGCCCTCGATCCGTGCCACCTCGACCGGCTCCCCCGGCTCGAACACCTCGTCCGGGACGTACGCGCGGGCCGACCACTCCTCGCCGCCGATCTTCACGCGCCCGCCCTGCTCGTCCACCCGCTGCAGGACGACGGCGCGCGCGCCCTCGAGCGCGGCGGTGCCGGTGCGGATCGCGTGCGGCATGCGCAG
>JAFAIV010000032.1 GCA_019236545.1 Actinomycetota bacterium
GACGCGGTCGGCGGCAGCGAGCCGGTGATCAGGTCGGCGAGCGGATGGCGGAGGACGGCGACGAGGATCGAGACCGGCACCGCAGCGGCGAGGATCGCCGCCGCGTACGCGCGTGTCTCGCCGCCGAGCCGCCCCTCTTCGCTCGCGCGGGTCAGGTCGGGGACGACGACCATCCGGAACGCCTGCGCCGCGAGGACGAGCACGAGGTAGACGCCGTACGCCGCGAGGAAGCCGTCCGTGCGCGCGTTGCGCCCGAACTTGTGCGCGAGCAGCGCGCCCGCGCCGGCGGCCGCGAGGGCGACGACGATCTGCGCGAGGCCGGTGAGGAAACCGCTCCGCAGCGCGCTCCCGCGGCGGCGGCCGATCGTGGCGGTCTCCTGCACGGGGCTATCGAAGCAGACTCGGTACCCTGCCCCTCGTGCGCGTGCTCGTGACCGGAGGCGGTGGCTTCCTCGGCTCGCACCTGGTCGCGCGGCTGCAGCAGGACGGGATCGAGCCCTTCGTCGCGCGCCGCCGCGACTACGACCTGACCGTCGCCGCCGACGCCGAGCGGATGTTCGCGGACGCGCAGCCGGAGCTCGTCATCCACCTCGCCGCCGAGGTCGGCGGCATCGGCGCCAACCGCGCGAACCCGGGCCGCTACTGGTACGCGAACCTGATGATGGGCGCGCACGTGCTCGAGCAGGCACGCCTGCACGGCGTCGCGAAGACGGTCCTCCTCGGGACGATCTGCGCCTACCCCAAGTTCGCGCCGGTCCCCTTCCACGAGGACGACCTCTGGGACGGCTACCCCGAGGAGACGAACGCGCCGTACGGCGTCGCCAAGAAGGCGCTGCTCGTCGGCGCGCAGTCGTACCGCGAGCAGTACGGCACGAACGCGGTCTACCTCCTGCCGGTGAACCTCTACGGGCCGCGCGACAACTTCGACCTCCAGACCTCGCACGTGATTCCGGCGCTGATCCGGAAGATGGTCGAGGCGCAGGAGCGCGGCGAGCGCGAGATCGTCCTCTGGGGCGACGGCTCACCGACGCGCGAGTTCCTCTACGTCGACGACTGCGCCGAGGCGATCTGGCTCGCCGCGCAGCGCTACGACGGGCCGGAGCCGGTCAACGTCGGCACCGGCGACGAGATCGCGATCCGCGATCTCGCGGAGACGATCGCCGAGCTGACCGGGTTCGAGGGCGAGATCGTCTGGGACACGACGAAGCCGAACGGCCAGCCTCGCCGCCGGCTCGACGTCAGCCGCGCCGAGGAGCTGTTCGGGTTCCGCGCGCAGGTGGCGCTCCGCGACGGCCTCGCGCGGACGATCGACTGGTTCCGCTCGACGCTGCCGGCAGCGGCGCGGTGAGCGAGGCGGTCGCGCTCCTCGAGCAGGGCCGCGCGCGGACCTCCGCTGCGTTCTCCTGGCTCGAGCGCGTCCGCCCGGCGCGGGCGCTGCCCGTCCTGATCGTCGCGCAGTGGCTCGGTGTCCTCGGCCTCGCGCTCAGCGCGCGCCACGCCGGCTGGACGTGGTACCAGGGCGGCGACCAGCTCTGGTACTACACGACCGGCTGGCTCTTCGCGCACGGCCACGTCGGCTACGCGGGCGTGGGCTACCTCTGGCCGATCCTCCTCGCGCCGATCGCGCGCGTCGCGGGCACGAACGTCCAGAACGCGTACCCGGCGATCGTCCTCCTCGACGTGCTCGTGCTGCTGCCGGTCGCGACGCTCTCGTTCTACGGGATCGCGCGCCGGATCGCGGGGCGCGCGTTCGGCTACTGGGCGACGGCGCTCTGGGTGGCGATGCCCTTCCTCGGGATCCTCTGGGCGAACGTCGGCTATCACCAGCGCTACACGGAGCTGTTCCTGCCGCAGGCGCTCGGGCTGACCGGCCTCGCCGACTTCCCGACGCTCGTCGCGGTGCTCGTGGCGGCGCACTTCACGATCCGGATCGTCCTCGACCGCCATCCGTCCGGCTTGCACGCGCTCTCGGCGGGGCTCGCGGCGGGGGCGGCCATCGCGATCAAGCCGTCGGCGGCGCTCTTCCTCGCCGGGCCGGCGCTCGCGCTCTTCGACGCGCGGCGGCTGCGG
Source organism: Actinomycetota bacterium (assembly GCA_019236545.1). Taxonomy (GTDB): domain Bacteria; phylum Actinomycetota; class Thermoleophilia; order Gaiellales; family Gaiellaceae; genus Palsa-739. Next base: position 2,071 of record JAFAIV010000032.1, read on the forward strand.
CCGGCACTGCTCTTCGCCGCGGGAATGGCCCCCGCCACGCTGACGCTGGTCCTGTGGAAGGTGCGGACGGTCGGGCACCTCCCGGTCGCGTCCCCATACGACACGGCGCGCCTCGCCGCGGGATCGCTCGCGCTGCCGCTCGGGCTCGACTTCCACCGCTACCTCAACTTCGACTGGAGCCACCTCGACCAGGAGCTGACGAACCTGCGCAGCTACTTCTGGAGCCAGCGGCTGATCGAGTGGGCGCCGCTCGCCGGGATGATCGCGCTCTTCCGGCGCGCCCCGACCGCGGCGGTGCTCGCGGGCGGCTGGCTCGGGGCGTTCGTGATCGTCAAGGGCACGCAGGACAGCGCCTCGTTGCAGGACACGAGCCTCCTGCGGATCCTGATCCCCGCGTTCCCGGCGTTCGTGCTGCTCGTGGCGGCGCTGCCCCTTCTGTTGCCGCGGCTGCCGCGGCACCTACCGGCGCCGGACGACCGCGTGCCGGGGCCGC
>JAFAIV010000275.1 GCA_019236545.1 Actinomycetota bacterium
CTGCCGGCGCTGAAGACGCTCGAGTCGCAGATCGACCAAGCGATCGCGGGCTAGGCCGAGTCCGCAATTTGCGGGATTTTCGTGCTTGACCCTCTCCGGGTCGCGCGCATAGTCTCTGCGAGCCGGTTCCGATGGACTCACGGGTTCGTCGGGGCCGGCGTTTTGTTGGTCCGTCCGACCGGGTCTCTAGCGTTCGTCGGCCCATGGTCGTGATCGCGCTCTTCCTCGGACTCCTCGTCGGCGCCGTTGCAGCCTGGCTCGTCGCCCGCGCCCAGGCGGGCGGCGACATCGCCGCGCTCCGGGTCGAGCTCGCGCACGAGCGCGGCCGCACCGCCGAGAAGGTCGCGATGCTCGAGCAGGCGGAGCGCGACTTCTCCGACCGGTTCGACGCGCTCGCGGCCGACGCGCTGCGCAAGAACACGGAGTCGTTCCTCGAACTCGCGTCGGGACGACTCGGGCAGAAGGAGCAGGCGGTGGCACAGCTGGTGCAGCCCCTACGCGAGGCGCTCGCGGCCGTCCAGAAGGAGGTCGGCGAGCTCGAGCGGTCACGGCGGCAGGACTACGGCGCGCTGCGGACGTCGGTCCAGACCCTCGCGCAGACGAGCGACCAGGTGCGGGCGGAGACGGCCCGGCTCGCGACGGCGCTGCGGTCGTCCGAGGTGCGCGGCGCGTGGGGTCAGATGCAACTGCGGAACGCCGTCGAGACGGCCGGGATGCTGGCCCACTGCGACTTCGACGAGGAAGTGCACACGGTCGCGGACGGCCGGGCCTACCGGCCCGACCTGGTCGTGCGCCTTCCCGGCGGACGCCGGATCGTGGTCGACGCGAAGGCGCCCCTCAAGGCGCTGCTCGACTCGGTCGACGCGCCGGAGGAGCAGCGCGCCGCGCTCGTGGCCGACTACGCGCGCCACGTGCGCGAGCACGTGAAGCAGCTGAGCTCGAAGTCGTACTGGGACCAGCTCGAGGGGAGCCCCGACTACGTCGTCATGTTCCTTCCCGGCGAAGGCTTCTTCCGGACGGCGGTCGAAGCGGACCCGTCGCTCCTCGGCAGCGGTGGCAGCGACCGCGTCATCCTCGCCAGCCCGATGATGCTGATCGCACTCCTCCGGACGGTCGCGGCCGTCTGGAACGAGGAGAAGGTGGCGGAGAGCGCGCGCGAGGTGAACCGGCTCGGCCAGGAGCTCTACGAGCGCCTGACGACGATGACGGAGCACATCGTCACCCTGGGCAAGCGACTCGACGGGGCGGTGCAGGCGTACAACCAATCCGTCGGCTCGCTGGAGCGTCGCGTGCTGCCGAAGGCGCGGGAGCTCACCGAGCACGGCGTACGCCCGAAGAAGGAGCTCCCGGAGCTCGAGGGCGTCGATCGCGCAGCGCAGCCGCCGCAGACGGTCGAGCTCGCGGTCGCGAAGCCCGCTGCCGAGCCGGCAGCGCTTCCGCCGGCAGCCGACGCCGCCTAGCTAGAAGCGCAACAGGGCGGCGACGCCGCCGACGGGCTCGAGGTCGCGGCGCTCGCCGGCGATCACGCGCACGGTGCCGCCGTGGTTCAGCGTCTGGTGGACGGCGAGGTCGAGGCCCGCGTCGGACGCCTCGAGCTTCGTGCCGTCGAGCGGGCAGTCGCCCTCCTCGACCTGCACGCGGCCGCAGGCGGGGCAGCGGTAAGCCTCCCGGTCGGCGCCCTCCTGGACGAGCAGCATGTCCACGCGGCCGTCGGAGGCAGCCTCGAGCGTCTGCTCCCAGCCGGTCGCGGCACGGCCGTCCTTCGCCGCCTCCTCGCGCCAACGGTCGAGCAGCTCGGCGTCCTGCCGATCCCGCCACTCGTCGAACAGCGGCAGCGCCGCCTCGAGGAGCTGCGGCGCGTCCGCGTGCGCCTCCGTCGTCGTCCAGCCGACGACGCAGGAGCGCGTCTCGTTCGCGAGCAGCTGCTCGAAGTCGGAACGCACCTCCTCGAGCCCCACGAGGACGACCGGGACGCCGCGCCGCCGCTGCACGCAACGGTCGAGCGTCTCCGCGACCTCGGCGAAGTGCCGCGCGACCTGGTTCTCGATGCTCCGCTCGTAGCGGCCCTGCGACCAGCCGCCCTGGTCGTGCTGCCCCTGGATCTCGGTCGAGCGGTCTGCGATCTCGACGAGCCGCCCTCCCCGCAGCCGCCAGACGTCGGCGCGCTCGCGGCCGATGAAGGCGACGATCGCCCCCTCGGGCCGGCCGATCAGCCGGACGAGCGGCGCCAGGTGGAGCTCCCCGTTCACGTGGATCGCGTCCTCGACAGGGTCCGCGAGCAGGAGCGGGTGCCACATGTTGTCGAGGCTCGCGGCGAAGACCGCCACGCCGCGCGCGCCGTCACGGTCGAAGTCCGTCTCGAACCAGTCGCGGAGGCGCTCCAAGTCGCTCTTCAGCGCCTCGCGCTCCTCGTGCGTCAGCCCGGCCTTCCGCTCGTCGACGATCCGCTCTGCGGCGGTCAGCTGTGCGTTGATACGCGTGTCGAGCGCCGGCGCGGTCGGTACCTCGCTCGGGTCGAGCCCGACGTAGAGGCTGATCGCGCAGCCCTTGACGGCCCGGAACGCGGCCAGCTCGCGCAACGTCTCCCAGGTGATCGCTTCAGCCACGACTTCGCCTCTCCCCCCTCGCCCCCGATTGTAGTCCTGCCCCGGGAACGTCCTTCCGGTGCTTTTCGTTTAATGAGGTGGACACGGAATTCCGACCGAAGGACGAGATGAGCGACGTACGTGACCTGATCATCGTCGGCGGTGGCCCCGCCGGCTACACCGCTGCGCTGTACGCGGCGCGCGCCAACCTGGAGCCGCTCGTGATCGAGGGGTTCAACTGGGGCGGGCAGCTGATGATCACGAGCGACGTCGAGAACTACCCCGGCTACCCGGACGGCGTCATGGGCCCGGAGATGATGGCCGACTTCCGCCGCCAGGCCGAGCGCTTCGGCGCGGAGTTCGTCACCGACGACGTCACCGCGGTCGACTTCTCCGAGCGGCCGTTCCGGATCACCGTCGACCGCGACGAGTACCTCGCGCGCTCCGTGATCGTCGCCACCGGTGCAAGCGCGCGCTGGCTCGGCCTCGAGAGCGAGCAGCGCCTGCAGGGGCGCGGCGTCTCCGCCTGCGCGACCTGCGACGGCTCGTTCTTCCGCGACAGGCACATCTGGGTCGTCGGCGGCGGGGACACGGCCTTCGAGGAGGCGCTCTTCCTGACGCGCTTCGGTTACAAGGTCACGCTCGTCCACCGGCGGCACGAGTTCCGCGCGTCGCAGATCATGATCGACCGGGCGCACGCGAACGAGAAGCTCGAGCTCAAGACGCCGTACGTCGTCGAGGAGGTCCTCGGCGAGAGCGCGCTCACGGGGCTGCGGCTCCGGAACACGGAGACGGACGAGGTCGAGGACGTCGAGGCGGGCGCGCTCTTCGTCGCGATCGGCCACGAGCCGAACACAAAGCTCTTCGTCGAACACCTCGACCACGACGACGCCGGCTACCTCGTGACGAAGCCCGGCTCGACCGAGACGAACGTCCCGGGCGTGTTCGCCGCCGGCGACGTCCAGGATCACACGTACCGCCAGGCGATCACCGCCGCCGGCAGCGGCTGTATGGCGGCGCTCGACGCGGAACGGTTCCTCGCGGCCGAGGAGGGCCACGAGGGCACCGCGCTGACCGCGCCGCGACCCGAGGCCGCGGAGGTCTAGGCCTCCGCGCGTCGAACCCGCGCGGCAGTGGCCGCGCAATGGATCGACCTGCTCGACCCCTCGCCCGACGAGCTGCGGGCGCAGGCACCGCGCGAGCTCGAGGAGAGCGCCCTCGCGCTCCTGAGCGCGCCGCCGAAGCACGACGACGAGCCGCGGCCGACGCTCCAGGGGCACGGCGACTACGTCTTCGGCGTCTTCCTCATCGCGGTCGCGATCCCCGCGGAGGACGCCGTCTACTACCAGGAGATCGACCTCGTCATCACGCACGACACGCTGCTGACCGTCCGCAAGACGCCACCGGGCGAACGGGCGGCGTGCGACGTCGCGATCGTGAAGAAGGCAGTCAAGCCCGACGACTCGGCAGGGATGATGGCCGCGCGCCTCGTGGACGAGATCGCGGAGCGCTACCTCGACCTCGTCGACGACCTCGACGCGGAGATCGACGAGCTCGAGGACAAGGTCGAGACCCAGTCTGCCGAGAGGACGCGCGAGCGGATCTCCTCGCTCCGCCACGACCTGCTCCACATCCGCCGCACGCTCGCGCCGATGCGCGACGCCGTCCGCCGCGTCGTCGACGGCACGGTCGACGTCGAGCAGGGCCCCGAGGTCTTCCCGCAGGACGTCGAGGTGGCGTTCAACGCGGCCTACGACAAGCTGCTCCGCGCCTTCGACGGGCTGGAGCTCTCACGCGACCTGCTCGCGAGCGTCCGCGACTACCACCAGGCGAAGATCGCCAACGACCAGAACGAGGTGATGAAGCGACTGACCGTGATCGCCTCGCTCCTCCTGCTCCCGACCTTCATCGTCGGCCTCTACGGCCAGAACTTCGTCGACATCCCCGAGTTGCACTGGCACTACGGCTACGCGTATGTGTGGGGCGTGATCATCCTCACCACGCTCTTCCAGCTGTGGCTGTTCCGGCGCAACAAGTGGATGTGATCCGCTGCTACCGGATCCCGTTCTCGACCAACGTCGAGCGGGTCGCGCTCGCCGCCGGGCACAAGGGCGTGCCGATCGAGTGGATCGGCGTCGACCCGGAGGACCGCTCGCTCGTCCAGGAGATCAGCGGCCAGTCGCTCGTCCCGGTCGTCGTCGTGGGCGGCGAGGTGCTGACGGACTCGCCGCGGATCGTCGCCTGGCTCGAGGAGCGCTTCCCCGACCCGCCGCTCTACCCGCGCGAGACGGCGCGGCGGGCGGAGGTCGAGACGTTCGTCGACTGGTTCAACCTCCAGTGGAAGCGCGCGCCGAACCTGATCGCGGCGGGCGTCGAGGACGCGGACAAGCACGCGGCGCGGATGCGCGAGGCGATCGGCCGCTTCGAGGCGCTCCTCGACGGCCGCGACTACCTCTTCGGCGAGTTCGGCGTCGCCGACGTGATGGCGTTCCCGTTCCTGAAGTACGCGTCGTTCGGGACGCCGGAGGGCGACGACGAGCTCTTCCACCGGATCCTCGTCGAGGAGCAGCCGCTCCGCGAGGACTCGCCGCTGCACGCCTGGGCGCGCCGCGTCGACGCGCGCCCCCGCAGCTAACTTGGGCGCGTGGCGTACTTCATCTGCCCGAACTGCAAGGAGCGGTCGATCGACAGCGACGGCAAGGAAGGCCTCTACGACGAGGCCGTCGCCTGCCACCACTGCGGCTTCGGGTTCCTCTTCGAGCTGATGGACGACTACTACCCGGCACCGACGACCGGGATGGTCACCACCGACCAGGAGGGCCGCATCCTCTCGGTCGGACGCGGCGTCTTCGAGCTCTCCGGCTGGGGCGAGTCCGACGTGATCGGCGCCCACGTCGTCGAGGCGTTCGGGCTGACCGGGTTCGAGGAGGAGAAGAACCCGGTGAAGCTCGCGCTCGAGTGGGGCGTGCGGCGGCTGAACGAGCAGCTGGAGCTGCGGACGCGCGCCGGCCACGTGAAGCAGGTCGTGGGCGACTTCTTCCCGGCGTACGACGACGACGGCGGGCTGCTCGTCGCGCTCACGCCGAAGCTCGGCTAGAACGGCGGCGATGCGGACGGTCATCGCGATCGCGGTCGCCGGAGGCGCGGGCGCGCTCGCGCGCTACGGGCTCGACCGCGCGATCTCCCGGCGCGCGTCCGAGTTCCCGTGGGGGACGTTCGTCGTCAACGCGAGCGGCGCGTTCCTGCTGGGCCTGCTCTCGGTGCTCCTCGCGCGCTGGCTCTCGCCGTCGCACTGGCTCCGGATCGCCGTGACGGTCGGCTTCCTCGGCGCGTACACGACCTTCTCGACGCTCTCGTTCGACACGTACCGGCTGCTCGAGGACGGCTCCGTCGGCCTCGCCGTCGCGAACATGCTCGGCAGCCTCGTGATCGGGCTGCTCGCGGTCTGGGGCGGGATCTCGCTGGGAAGGGCGATCTAGTGGAGTCCCTGAAGGGCCAGCTCCTGATCGCGTCGCCGCGCCTGCTCGACCCGAACTTCTTCCGCACGGTCGTCCTCGTCACGGAGCACAACGACGACGGCGCCGCGGGGATCGTCCTCAACCGACCGTCGGAGGCCGTCGTCGCCGAGGTCGTGCCGGCGCTGGAGCCGCTCGTCGAGGAGGGCGAGCAGGTCTGGCTCGGAGGGCCGGTGCAGACGGAGGCGGTGCTCGTCGTCGGCGAGTTCCACGACCCGCAGGACGCGGCGGTGCCGCTCTTCGGCGGCCTCGGCTTCCCGTCGCTGGAGCTGCCGGAGGAGGTCGTGCCGGTGACCACGCGGCGGCGGGTCTTCGCCGGCTACGCCGGCTGGGGCGCAGGGCAGCTCGAGGGCGAGCTGGAGCGCGACGACTGGATCCTCGAGCCGGCGCGGAACGACGACGTCTTCACCGGCGCGCCCGACGTGCTCTGGGCCGACGTCCTCCGCCGCAAGGGCGGCATCTACGAGCTCGTCTCGCGGATGCCCGAGGACCCGTCGGTCAACTGACGACGACCGCGAGCGTCGCGATCGAGGCCTCGCCCTCGTAGCCCTCGGCGAGCCGCCGGATCTCCCGCTCGAGCCGCTGCTGCTCCTCCCGCGTCGCGTTCACCCAGCCGCTCGTCGACGAGGCCCACTCGACGATCCGGTCGACGCTCAGCCGGCGGCGCTGGTGGAACATCCGCTCCTCGGCCGGCCCGCCGTAGTCGCGCGGCTCCTCGATCTGGAGGCGCACGCTGTCGAGGAGCCAGCCGACCGCGTTCAGGAGCGGGTCGGTCTCGTCCCAGCGGTTCCAGAGGAGCGCGAAGCCGCGGCCGGGCCGGAGGACGCGCCGCATCTCGGCGAGCGCGGCGTCGCGCTCGAACCAGTGGAACGCCTGCCCGACCGCGATCGCGTCGACGGATGCGTCGGCCAGCGGGATCGCCTCCGCCGTGCCGGCGAGCGCCTCGACCCCCGGCAGCACCCGCTGCAGGACGCCTCGCATCTCGTCGCCCGGCTCGACCGCGACGACGTCCGCTCCCAGCGCGAGCAGCTGCCGCGTCAGCTTCCCGGTGCCGGCGCCGAGGTCGAGGACGCGCGAGCCGGGTCCGATCCCGAGCCGCTCGGCGACCCACGCGACGGCCTCGTCGGCGTACGGCGGCCGCGCGCGCTCGTACCGCTCGGCGACGCTCTCGAACGCGTAGCGGTAGGGCTCGCGCGGGTCAGACACGGCTCGAGGGGCAGAGGTCGGCGGCGAGCGGGCAGTCCTCGCAGCGCGGCTTGCGGGCGTCGCAGATGCGGCGGCCGTGCCAGATCATCAGGTGCGGGAACCGCGCCCAGTCCTCGCGAGGGACGAGCCGCATCAGGTCGCGCTCGATCTTGACCGGGTCCTCCTGCCTGGTCAGGCCGAGCCGCTGGCTGAGGCGGCGGACGTGCGTGTCGACGACGATCCCCTGCGCGTGCCCGAGCTCGGCGGCGACGACGTTCGCCGTCTTGCGCGCAACGCCGGGGAGGCGCGTCAGCTCGGGGAGCGTCCGCGGCACCTCGCCGTCGAACTCCTCGATCAGCATCCGCATCGTCCCGCGGACGGACTTGGCCTTCTGGCGGTAGAAGCCGGTCGCGAAGACGTCGCGCTCGAGCTCCTCCTGCGGCACGGCCAGGTAGTCCTCGGGCCGACGGTACTTCTGGAACAGCGTCTCCGTGACGCGGTTGACGTTCACGTCCGTCGTCTGGGCGGAGAGCATCACCGAGACGAGCAGCTCGAGCGGGTTCCGGAAGCGCAGCGCGATCGCCGCGTCCGCGTGCTCGGCGGCGAGACGCTCGATGATCGGGCGGATCCGCTCCTTCTTCGGCGCGACCCGCTTCCGGCGCGCCTCGCTGACGTAGCTCCTAGCCAACCGCGACGAGCGGAGGAGGCGCGCCGCCCCCGCGCAGGCGCGGGCCCGCGCAGACGAGGTCGAGCGCCGGGCAGCCACTGCACGCGAAGTCGCTCGGCGTCGGGCGGAACTCGCCGGCCTGGATCCGCGCGATCGCGGCGCTCAGCTCGGCCTCGAGCTCAGGGACCTGCGCCCGGGCGAACGTCGTCTCGACGACCGCGTCGGCCCGCTCGAGGAACTGGTACGCGACCTCGACCTCCTCTGCGCCCGCACGGAAGCACGCGAGGGCGTACACGAGCCGCTGCAGGCGGTAGTCCGCGTCGACGATCTCGTCCGGCGACGCGTCGCCGAGGAGGTTCGTCTTGTAGTCGACGACGAACGCTCGGCCCTCCGCGAGGTGGAAGACGTCGATGAAGCCGTGCAGGAGCACGCCGTCGTGCTCGAACGTGAAGTGCTGCTCCTTCGTCACCGGCGCGAGGCCGGCGACGCGCGCGGCGAGCGGCGACGCGCAGTAGGCGCCGACGAAGTCCCCGATCCGCTCCAGCTCGTCCTCGGAGACCGAGGGGTACCACTGGCGCACCACCTCGGCGTCCGGCACCGCCGGCGCGGCGAGGTCGATGCTCTCGAGCAGCCGGTGGACGGCGTCGCCGATCTCGGTCGCGCGCAGACCGCCGTCGCCCGCGCCGCGCGCGAGCGGCCGCTCGGACATCCCCGCGACCCGGAGCGCGAAGTACTTGTACGAGCACTGCTCGAACGTGGAGAGCGCGGTGAAGGACAGCCGCCGGACGCGGTGCAGCGGCGGCTCGGCCGGTGCGAGGAGCGGCGGCAGCTCGGGCGCCAGCGCGGGCGCGGGCGGGAGCTCGTCGGGCTCGGCGAAGAGCGCGAGCTGGCCGAGCGGCGACTCCGCCGGCTCCGCTGCCTCCCCCTCCACCCACGCCTCCGCGCGGTAGCGCTCGACGCGGACGAGCAGCCTCGCGTCGCCGCGCTGGAGCTCGAACGGCGCGTCGCCGGCCGCGTCGAGCTCCTCGTCCGCCTGCAACCGCTCGAGCACCCAGCCGATCGGCGTCGCCGCGTCGCGCTCGGTGCCACGGTCGATCGAGCCGGAGACGATCAGCCGCTCCTTCGCGCGAGTCATCGCGACGTAGTAGAGGCGCAGCCGCTCGGCCGCCTCCTCGCGCTTGCGCTCCTCCTTGACCTGCTCGTAATCGAACGCGCCGCGGCGCTTCGTCGTCACCGGGTCGGCGACGCGGAAGCCGAAGCGGCCGTCGGAGAGCGCGAGGATCTCGTCCGGCGACGGCGGCGCCTTGTCGCGCCCGGCGTCGGCGACGATCACGACCTTGAACTCGAGCCCCTTCGCCGCGTGGATCGTCAGCAGCCGCACCGCATCGGCGCCCTCCTCCTCGGCGACCGCCTCGAGCTCGCGCGCGCCGAGCGCCTCCTGCTCCGCGACGAAGCGGATGAAACCCTCGACGTCCGGCCCGCGCAGCTCCTCGTACGAGCGCGCGAGGCGCGCAAGCTTCCGCATGTTCGCGTAGCGGCGGCGGCCGTCCCACTGCGCGAGCACGGCGAGGTCGTAGTCGTGCTCCGAGACGATCCGCTCGCACAGCCGCTCGAGCGAGAGGCGCGGCATCGCCGCGACCAGCCGGTCGAAGCGCTGCCGGAACGCCTTCAGGAGCTGCTCGTCGCGCGGCCCGAGGCCCGGCGGGAGTGTCTTCTCGATCCCCGAGTAGAGCGGCCGCTTCGACGCCGCCCGCCGGACGAGCGCCAGCCCGTCGTTCGAGATGCCGACGAACGGCGACGCGAGCACGGTGAGGAGCGCGACGTCGTCGTACCGGTTCTGGAGCAGCCCGAGGTACGCGAGCAGGTCGACGACCTGCTGCTGGCCGAAGTAGCCCTTGCCGGTCGCGCGGAACGTCGGCATCCCGGCGCGCCGCAGCTCGTCCTCGTACCACTCGGCGTCCGTTCCCGCCGCGAAGAGGAGGACGATCTCGCCCGGCGTCGCCGCGCCGGCGTCGACCAGCTCGCCCACACGCCGCGCGACCGCGCGCGCCTCCGCGCGCCGCCAGTGCACACCCGTTTCCGCGAACGTCGCCTTCTCGGTGACGAGCAGCTCGACGGGATGGCCGAAGACCGGGTCGGGGAAGTCGGCCGCCGCGGCGAGCTGCTGGAACTCGTCGCCGAAGTGCGAGCCGAAGAGGTGGTTGACCGCGGCGAGCACCTCGGGCCGCGAGCGGTAGTTGCGCGTCAGCGGCAGCAGCTGCCCGGCGGCGGCGCGGCGCTCGCGGAAGACCTGGACGTCGGCGTGCCGGAAGCCGTAGATCGACTGGAACTCGTCGCCGACGAAGAAGATCTCGGTGTCCGGCCCGCGCAGGAGGTCGACGAGCTCGGTCTGGAGCCGGTTCGTGTCCTGGAACTCGTCGACCATGATCGAGCGGAAGCGCAGCC
>JAFAIV010000340.1 GCA_019236545.1 Actinomycetota bacterium
AGCCGAAGTTCGTCAGGCTGCGCCCGGCCGGCTTCCACCCGGTCAGCGCGGCGTTCATCGCGAGGACGATCTCGGGCGCGCGCACGGCGCCGTCGGCCGTGAGCACCTCGCCGTTCCGGACGCGCCGCACCGGCGTCCCCTCGTGCAGCGTCACGCCGGCCGCGAGCGCCGCGCGCCGCAGCGCCCGCACGAGCAACCCCGGATGCACCGTGGCGCCGTCTCGGAAGAAGACACCGCGCCGGAAGACCGGCGACCGCACCCGCGCCGCGAGCTCCTCGCGCGACAGCTCGACCGCCTCCTCGGGCCGCCCCACCTCGCGCGCCGCGGCGACCGCGCGCTCGACGACGCCGTCCTGCTCGGGGACGGTCGAAACGACGAGCCTGCCGCCCTCGCGCAGCCAGACGTCCTCGCCGTGCTCCTCGCAGAACGCCCGCACGCCGGGGACGATCCGCTCGCCCGCGGCGCACAGCGCGAGGGCCTCCTCCCGGCCGAGCACGCCGAGCAGGGAGCGGAGGTGATCCCAGTACCCGTGGATGAAGCCGCCGTTGCGGCCGCTCGGCCCGTGACCGCAGATCTCCGCCTCGAGCACCGTCACGCCGAGCGACGGCTCGCGCACCTTCAGCTCCAGCGCCGTCCAGAGGCCGGTGTAGCCGCCGCCGACCACGACGACGTCGGCGCGCGCGTCGCCGCGGAGGGGCGGAGCGGGCTCCGGCGACCCCTCGGCCGCCAGAGCCTGCTCGAGCCACCAGGACGGCAGCGCGGGCTGCACTAGTGCGAGCCGGTGACCTCTGCGGCCTCGACGGCGACGCCGCGCGGCCCGCCGGGGCCGTCCTCGACCCGCACCGAGCCGAGCGTCGGGCGCTGCTTGAAGTAGGCGCTCCCCTTCGCCCAGTACCAGACGAGCGGGATGAGCCCGAGGCCCATGGCGCCGAGCCCGACGCCGTCGATCGTCCCGCCGAGGCTCGGGATCGACTTGCCGAAGATCCAGAACATGAACGCCGATCCCAGCAGCGGCCAGAGCCCCATGAGCACGAAGTTCGACACCGAGTCGAGCAGGTGCTTGCGGAACGCCACCGCCGCGGTCAGCCCGGCGAGGCCGTAGTAGATCGCGATCTGCAGCCCGATCGCGCTGATCGCGTCCGTGAGGACGGTCGAGAGCGAGCCGAGGTAGTTCGAGCCGATGAACAGCCCGAGCGACACGACCGCGACGACGGCGGTCGCGATCGCGGGCGTCCGCCACTGGCGGTGGATGTAGCCGAGCGGCGCCGGGAGCGTGTACTCGCGCGCCATCGCGAACAGCGTCCGCGTCACCTGGATCAGCGTCGTCTCGAGCGTCGCGACGGTCGAGAGCATGACCGCGATGATCAGGATCTTCCCGCCCGGGCCGCTCCAGATCGTGTTGCCGAGCACGGAGAGGATGTCGCCGCTGTTGGCCTGGACCGTCTTGGCCGGAAGCATCATGTTCACGGCGACCGTGTACATCTCGAAGAGCGAGAAGACGATCAGGACGCCGATGATCCCGCCGATGCCGGAGGCGACCTGGCTGTTCTCGGTCTCCTCGTTCAGGTTCGACGCGACGTCCCAGCCCCAGTAGTAGAAGGCCGCGACGAGCGCGCCGGCCGCGAAGCCTGCGAAGCCGTGGAAGTGGCTGAACCAGAACCACGACCACGAGAACGCGGTGTGCGTGTGCGTCGAGGCGTGGACGAGCGCGACGATCCCGAAGAGGAAGAGGATCCCGACCTCGATCGAGCTCATGATCCACTGGGCGCGCGCGGTGATGCGCACGCCGAGCGCGACGAGGCCGGCCATGACGAGGAACCAGATCGAGCCGACAGCCGTGACCCAGCCGACGTTGTTCGCCGCGGAGTTGCTGAAGAGGGCCAGCGTGACGGAGCCCGCGGGAAGCGAGCCGGCGACCATGAAGATCGTCGCGGAGACGACGACCGCCCACCCCGCGGTGAAGCCGAGGATCGGGTGGAGCGTCCTCCCCGTCCACGCGTAGGCGGCGCCGGCGTTCTGCTCCAGCCGGTTCAGGTGCGAGTACGCCCAGGCGATCCCCATCATCGGGATGCCGCACCAGAGCAGCGCGGCGGGGGACGCGAGACCGACGGCACCGATGATGACCGCCGTCGTCGCCGCGACCGAATAGGCGGGCGCGCTGCCGGCGACCGCCATGACGACGGCGTCCAGCATGCCCAGGACGTTCTTCTGCAGCGAGTGGCCCTCGGCCTCGCCAGCCGTGTGCTCCATGCCTTCCACCCCTCCGTTGAGTGTGGTTCCCTCCGCCGCGGCGGCGCCTACGTCATCCGTTCCGAGGCCTCCTGGAGGACGTCGCCGAGGATGCCGACCATCTCGTCGAACTGCGCCTGCCGCGCGACGAGCGGTGGCGAGATCTGGATCACCGGGTCGCCGCGGTCGTCCGCGCGGCAGATCAGGCCCTTCTCGAACAGCCGCGGCGAGAGGAAGCCGCGCAGGAGCGTCTCGCACTCGTCGTCGCTGAACGTCTCGCGCGTCTCCTTGTCCTTCACGAGCTCGAGCGCGTAGAAGAAGCCCGCGCCGCGGAGGTCGCCGGCGATCGGCAGGTCGAGCAGCTGCGAGAGCGTCGCCTTGAACGCGTCCTCGTTCTCGCGCACGCCCTCGACGATCCGGTCGCGCTTCATGATCTCGATGTTCTTCAGCGCGATCGCGCACATCACCGGGTGGCCGCCGAACGTGATCCCGTGCGAGTACATCGACGTGTCCGAGAGGAACGGCTCCATCACGCGATCGGTCGCGATCACGGCGCCGATCGACGCGTACGACGAGGACAGGCCCTTCGCGGACGTGATGATGTCCGGCCGGATGTCGTAGCGCTCCGACGCGAACCAGTGGCCGAGCCGGCCGAAGCCGGTGATGACCTCGTCCGCCGAGAGCAGGATGTCGTAGCGGTCGCAGAGCTCGCGGACGCCGCGCCAGTAGCCGGCGGGCGGCAGGAACGACCCGCCCGCGTTCTGCACCGGCTCCATGTGGACGAGGCAGACCGTCTCCGGCCCCATCTCGAGGATCGTCCGCTCGAGCTCGTCGAGCAGGAACGCCGTGAACTCCTCCTCGCTCTCGCCGGCGGGCCGGTGGTAGCGGTTCGTGTTCGAGACGTGCCGCACCTCCGGGACGAGCGGCTCGAACGGCGCGCGGATCTCCTTGATCCCGTTGATCGAGAGCGCGCCCATCGTCGTGCCGTGGTAGGCGATGTCGCGCGCGATCGCGCGGTAGCGCGTGCCCGGCGCGATGCCGTCGCGGGCGACGTAGAACTGGCGCGCGAGCTTCCAGGCGGCCTCGACGGCCTCGGAGCCGCCGGAGACGAAGAAGACGCGGTTCAGGTCGCCGGGCGCGAGCGACGCGACCTCGGCGGCGAGCTCGATCGCGCGCGGGTGTGCGTACGACCAGTTCGTGTAGAACGGCAGCTCGCGCATCTGCTCGAGCGCGGCCTGGCCGATCTCCTCGCCGTAGCCGTAGCCGATGTTGACCGAGAAGAGGCCGGCGAGCGCGTCGAGGTAGCGGTTGCCCTCGGAGTCCCAGAGGTAGCAGCCGTCGCCGCGGACGATGATCGGCGGCTCGTGCTGGCCCATCCGCGTGAAGTGGAGCCACAGGTGGTCGGTCGCGAGCTCCTTGAGCCCCGCGGACCGGCTCGTCTCCGTCGTCGTCACTGGCTGCCTCCGTTCTGTGCGCCGCTCCCCCAGTCGTAGAGCTGCTTCCACATCTCGAGATAGAAGAAGGTCTCGGTCGAGACCACGCCGTCGAGCGCGCGCATGCGGTTCGTCAGGTCGAGCAGGTGGCGCCGGTCGCGCGCGACGACCTCGACGACGATGTCGAACTGCCCCGCCGTGACGACGACGTAGTCCGCCTCGTCCCAGCGGGAGATCGTGTCGGCGACCGCCTCCGGCGGGCCCGACGTCTTGACGCCCACGAGCGCCTGCTCGAAGCCCAGGCCAAGGGGGTTCGTGACAGCGACGACCTGCAGGATCCCCTCGCCGGTCAGGCGGCCGTAGCGGGCGCGCACCGTCGCCTCGGAGATGCCCAGCCGCGCGGCGATCGCGCGGAACGACTCGCGGCCGTTCTCCTGCAGCGCCTCGATGATGCGACGGTCGAGCTCGTCGACGCGGCGCGCGGGCGCGATCGGGCCGCGGCGGGGGTCCGGCTCGGCGGCTGCCACGCGGAGAGGAGACTCCTCGCTGCGCAATGCGCGGGATTTTTAGCAGGTCGCCACGCAATTCGCCACGAGAGCGGCGATTCTGGTGCGCGTCCTGCTAGTCGTCGAGGCCGTAGGCGGTGACGTGACGCGGCGTGATCCGGGCCGTCACGCGCACCTGCCCCTCGACGCGCCAGGGGTACTCGTCGACGCCCATGTACTTCTTCGCGAGCCAGTCGATGTCCGCGTCGCCGCCCTCGGTCGTCAGCTCGGCGTCCCCGTCGACCGCGATCCAGCGGTAGCCGTCCTCCGGGTCGACGACCGTCAGCGAGATGCGCGGGTCGCCCTCGAGGTGGCGCGGCTTGGCGCGGCCCTCGGCCGTGTTGATGAAGAGGACGCCGTCGCGGACGTCCTGCCAGACGACGGTCGAGTGCGGCGACCCGTCCGCCCGCAGCGTCGTCGCGACCGCGTAGAACGGCTGCTGGAGGAACGCGATCTGCTTGTCGGTGAGGGTGGCCATGGGTCCCGCCCGGGGGTCCGGGCGAGACCCACGTTACTCGCGCCTACGGCACCCGCGTCGGGATACCCGCGATCGCGCCGCTGGCGATCTTGCGGCGCACCGCGTCGACGGCCTTCACGTCGGCCGCGGGGACTTTCGTGCTGATCTTGCCGAGGCCGACGCCGTCGTTCTTCAGGCTGAAGACCTCGTTCGTGCCGCCCGTGAACTTCCCGGCGAGCACTTGCTTCACGGTGTCGAAGACGGAGTTGTCGACCCGCTTCATCGCGCTCGTGAGCACCTGCGAGCCGAGATAGCTCTGGTCGGCGTCGACGCCGATCCCCCAGACGCCCTTCTGCTTCGCGGCGTCGAGGACTCCGAGCCCGCAGCCGCCGGCGACCTGGAAGACGATGTTCGCGCCGCTCGCGATCTGCTGGAGCGCGAGGTTCTTGCACTTGTCCTGCGCGACCCAGTCCTGCGAGTACGCGTTGAGGAGCTTCACCTTCGGGTCGGCAGCCTTCGCCCCGGCCTGGTAGCCGGCGATGTAGCGGTCGACCGGCGGCTGCTTCTCGCCGCCGACGGAGCCGATGACCGCGTGCGCGCCGCGCTGCTTCTCGAGCAGCCCAGAGAGGTAGCCGGCGAGGTAGCCGACCTGCTGCTCGGTGAAGACGATCCCCTCGACGTTCTTCGGCTTGCCCGCGAGGCTGGTCTGGTCGACGTCGACGATCGCGAAGTGCGTCTTCGGGTACTTCTTCGCGACCGTGGCGATCGCGTCCGCCTGGTCGAACCCGACCGCGATCACGAGCGCGGCGCCCTGCTGCGCGGCGCGCGCCATGTTCGGGATGTAGTCCTGGGACGAGTTCGCCTGATAGACGCGGCCCTCGATCCCGAGCGACGCGATCGCGCGCTCGAGGCCCGCGTAGGCGAGCTGGTTGAAGCCGTGGTCGTTCAGCTGGCCGATGTCCGTGCTCAGCACGACGAGCGGCTTCGCCGAGCGCGACGCCGTCCCCGCCGAGCTCGCGCCGGCGACGAGAGCGGCCGCCGCTGCGACGACCGCGATCCCTCCGATGACCCTCCGCATTCCTCGACCTTCCCCTTCAGTAGAGTTTACGACTGTGGAGCGAAAACCTCCCGAGGAGTCTACCACCGCCCCGGAGCACGTCGCCCTCGCGGCGGTGCTCCGCGTCCGCGGCGGCGCGCTCGAGGCGCTGCTCTGGGAGCGCGCCCTGGCGCCCTTCGCGGGTGCGTGGGCGCTCCCGGGCGGGCTGCTGCGCGCGGGCGAGACGCTCGAGCAGTCGATCCAGCGCCAGCTCGCGGAGAAGGTCGACGTCCGGGAGCTCGCCCACGTCGAGCAGCTCGACACGCGCAGCGCCCCGGACCGCGTCCCCGGCCGCCGCCAGCTCGCGACGAGCTACCTCGGCCTCGTCCCGACCGACGCCGATCCCGGCCTCCCCGCGGATACGGCCTGGCATCCCGTCGACCGCCTGCCGCCGACGGCGTTCGACCACGGCGAGATCGTCCTCGCCGCGCGCGAGCGCCTGCGCGCGAAGCTCTCGTACTCGAACGTCGGCTTCGCGCTCGCGCCCGCGGAGTTCACGATCTCGGAGCTGCGGGAGATCTACGCCGCCGCGCTCGGGCACGACGTGTCCGCCACGAACCTCCAGCGCGTGCTGCTGCGCCGCGACGTGCTGGAGCCCGCGGGCGGCCGGCGCGAGCCGGGCCCGCACGGGGGACGCCCGGCGGCGCTGTTCCGGTTCCGCAGCCGCGAGCTCGCGATCACGGACGAGTTCGCGGTGCTCAGGCCGCCGGGGCGCTGAGCTTCCGCTCTGCGAGGGCGATCGCGGCGTCCATGGCCGCGCCCGGCGTGCGCACCGGCTTCCCGTGGCCGACGGCGATCAGCGCCGGGTCGAGCGCGCGCAGCGCCCGCGCCGACTGGAGGTCGATCGTTCTGTCCCAGGTCGCGGGGGCCGCGAGCGGGAAGCGCGGGTTGAAGTGGCTCGTCACGGCCGTGACACCGCCCCACGTCGTGAACGTGTCGCCGACGATCAGGGAGCCGTCCCGGGTGTCGAGGAAGGAGACATGGCCGGGCGTGTGCCCCGGGCTGGCGACGACCTCGAGGCTGCCGACGCGCTCGCCCGGCCGCAGGATGCGGTCCGGCCGCGTCGAGATCCTCGGCCAGCTGCCCTTGGTCCTCTCCTCGTCCCCGGCGAGGATGCGGGCGTCCCGCTCCGGGATCGAGAGCTCGGCCTCCGGCAGCAGCGCGCGGAGCCCGTCGACGGAGCCGGCATGGTCCGTGTGGCCGTGCGTGAGCGCGACGCGGCGGATCTCGCCACCCGCCCGGCGCGCCGCGGCAACGAGCGCGTCGGCCGCGCGCATGG
>JAFAIV010000342.1 GCA_019236545.1 Actinomycetota bacterium
GCGCTTCCCGTACGAGCTCGTCGCCGAGCTGGGCGAGCTCGGCTTCATGGGGCTGCCGATCCCGGAGGAGTACGGCGGCGCGGGCGGCGACACGGTCTCGTACGCGATCGCGATCGAGGAGCTGACGCGGATCGACTCGTCCGTCGGGATCACCGTCGCGGCGCACACGTCGCTCGGGACGATGCCGATCCACCTCTTCGGGAACGAGGAGCAGAAGCGCGAGTGGCTGCCCCGGCTCGCCTCCGGGCAGGCGCTCGCGGCGTTCGGGCTGACCGAGCCGGACGCGGGCTCGGACGCCGGTGCGACGCGGACGCGCGCGGAGCTGCGCGACGGCGAGTGGGTGATCGACGGCTCGAAGATCTTCATCACCAACGCGGGCACCGACATCACCGCCTGCGTCTCGATCACCGCGCGCACGGCCGAGAACGAGATCTCGAACCTGATCGTCCCGAACGGCACGCCGGGCTACGAGATCTCGCCGCCAATGAAGAAGCTCGGCTGGCGCGCCTCGGACACGCGCGAACTGTCGTTCCGCGAGTGCCGCGTCCCGGAAGGGAACCTCCTCGGCGAGCGCGGACGCGGCTTCAAGCAGTTCCTCGACATCCTCGACGGCGGCCGGATCTCGGTCGCGGCGATGGGCGTCGGGCTCGCGCAGGGCGCATACGACCTCGCGGCCGCGTACGCGCGCGAGCGGAAGCAGTTCGGGAAGCCGATCGCCGAGTTCCAGGCGATCCAGTTCCAGCTCGCGGACATGGCGACCGAGATCGAGGCCGGCCGCCAGCTCGTGTACCGCGCAGCGTGGCTGAAGGACGCCGGGAAGCCCTTCGCCCTCGCGGCCGCGCAGGCGAAGCTCTGCACCGGCCTCCTCTCGAACCGGGCGGTGAACGTCTCGCTGCAGATCCACGGGGGCTACGGCTTCATGGAGGAGTTCGCGATCTCGCGCCTCTACCGCGACCAGAAGATCCTCGAGATCGGCGAGGGCACGAACGAGGTGCAGCGCATGGTCATCGCGCGGCAGCTGGGTCTCTAGGCCCGGCACAATCAGTCGCGTGATCCCGGTCGTCCTCGCGGCACTCGCCGCGCTGCTGTTCATGCAGGGATGGGTGCGCCTCCGGCGCCGCGGGCGGGCCGACCTCGCCGGCTTCGACCGGCTCGCGCTGTTCGCGCTCGGGCTCGGCGTGACGCTGTTCGCACTCGTCGGGCCGCTCGACCGCGTCGCCGACGACTCGCTCCTCTCGGCCCACATGGGCCAGCACGTCCTCATCGGCGACCTCGGCCCCGCGCTGCTCGTGCTCGCGCTGCGCGGCCCGCTGCTCGTCTTCTTCCTCCCCGCCGCCCTCCTCGGGCCCATCGCTCGCAACGCGCGCGTCCGAGGCGCGCTCGGGACGCTCCTGCGGCCGCGCGTCGCCTTCGGGATCTGGGCCACGAACCTCGCCGTCTGGCACGTGCCGTGGCTCTACGACAAGGCGCTCGAGCACCAGGATCTCCACGACTTCGAGCACCTCTGCTGGACGTTCGCCGGGACGCTCGTCTGGACGCTGCTGATCGACCCGGGCGGCCACCGGCGGCTGACCGTCGGCGGGCGAATCGCGCTCGCCGCGGCGCTGTTCGGCGCAGGCGAGATCCTCACGGACGTCCTCGTCTTCAGCTTCTCGCCGCTGTACCCGTACTACCACGGCGCCGACGGGATCTCGGCGCTGACCGACCAGAAGCTCTCCGGGATCGTGATGATGGTCGAGCAGCTCCTGACGCTCGGGACGGCGGTCGCGCTGCTCCTCCGCCCGCGCTGGCGCGCGCGGACGCGGCTCGTCCCCGCATGAGCCCCACCGACTTCACGTTCGAGTGGCTGTTCCTCGCTCTGGCTGTCGGGGCGGGCGTCGCGTACTGGCGCGCCGCCCGCGCGGACCGGCCGGAGCGCTGGCGCATGTGGGCGTTCGGCGCGGGCGTCTTCTTCGTCGCGGCGCCGCTGAACTCGCCCCTCGAGACGCTCGCCGCGAAGTATCTGCTGATGATGCACCTGCTCCAGAACGCGCTGATCGCCGACCTCGCGCCGCTCCTGCTCCTGCTCGGCCTGACGCCGCGGATGCGCGCCGCGCTCCCGCTCAGGCGCGTCCGCTCGCGCATCGCCCTCCCGCTCTGGCTGCTCGCCTGGTACCTGACCCACCTCGGCGCGTTCTACGACTGGGCGCTCCGCACCGGCTGGGGCCTGAACATCGAGCACGCGATCCTGATCGCGGCCGGGTTCCTCTTCTGGTGGCCGCTCGTCAGCGGCCGGCTCTCCGTCCCGGCGGGGCTCGGCTACCTCGGCGCGGCGTTCGTCGGCTCGGCGTTCCTCGGACTCGCGTACATCTTCTCGAGCAGCGTCTTCTACTCGTACTACGCGCACGTGCCGCGGATCTGGGGCCTGTCGGCGGTCCGCGACCAGAACCTCGGCGGGATCGTGATGAACGCCGAGCAGACGATCGTCTTCCTCAGCGCGATCGCGTACTACGTCCTCCGGCTG
>JAFAIV010000357.1 GCA_019236545.1 Actinomycetota bacterium
CGGTGAACGAGAACCGCCGGCCGCCCTTGACGACCTTGGCGACGCGGTTGATCTCGACGACGCGCTCCTTGAGCTCGCGGGTCTCCGTGTACTCCATCGCTGCCATCAGAACTTCAGTCCTCCCTCGCGCGCGCCGTCGGCGAGCGCCTTGACGCGTCCGTGGTAGAGGTAGCCGCCGCGGTCGAACACGCAGGCATCGACGCCGGCGCTCTTCGCCTTCGAGGCGAGCAGCTTGCCGACCTCGATCGCCTGGGCGCTCTTGTCGCCCTTGAACGACGCGGGCAGCGACTTGTGCGACGCCGAGGCCAGCGTGCGGCCGGCGAGGTCGTCGATCAGCTGCGCCTCGATCCCGCGGTTGGAGCGGAAGACGGCGAGGCGCGGGCGCTCGGCGGTGCCCTGCACCTTCGAGCGGACGCGGCGGTGACGGCGCAGGCGCGCCTCCCTGACGGTCAGGCTAGGCACGCTTGCCCACCTTTCTGCGCACGTACTCGCCCTCGTAGCGGATGCCCTTGCCCTTGTACGGCTCGGGCGGGCGAACCTTGCGGATCTCGGCGGCCGTCTGGCCGACCTGCTGCTTGTCCGTCCCCTTCACGACGATCTGCGTCGGCGCCGGGACCTCGAACGAGATGCCGGTGCGCGGCTTGATCGTGACCGGGTGCGAGTAGCCGACGGACAGCTCGAGGTCGCTGCCCTTGAGCGCGGCGCGGTAGCCGACGCCCTGGATCTCCAGGCGCTTCTCGAAGCCCTTCGTGACGCCCTCGACCATGTTCGCGATCAGCGTCCGCGTCAGGCCGTGCAGCGCCCGGTCCTCGCCGCGCTCGGTCGGGCGCGTCACGGTGACCGTGCCCTCCTCCTGCTGGATCTTCATCCGCGCGGGGACCTGCTGCTGCAGCGAGCCGAGCGGGCCGATCACGGCCACGCGGGCAGGCTCGATCGTGACGGTCACGCCGTCCGGGATCGGGATGGGAGCTTTTCCGATGCGACTCATGCGGTTACCAGATGAAGGCCACGACTTCCCCGCCGATCCCGCGCTCCTGCGCGGTGCGGCTGGTGACGAGGCCGGACGAGGTGGACAGGATCGCGACGCCCATCCCGCCCAGAACGCGCGGAAGGCGGTCCTTCCGGGCGTAGACCCGGCGGCCCGGCTTCGACACGCGCTTCAGGCCGGAGATGACCCGCTCGCGGTTGCGGCCGAACTTGAGGTCGACGACCAGGGTATCGAAGGCTTCGCCCTTCTCCACGTGGTAGTCGCGGATGTAGCCCTCCTCCTTGAGGAGGCGAGCGATCTCCACCTTCATCTTCGAGCTCGGCATCTCGACGCGCTCGTGCAGCGCCTTGTTGGCGTTGCGGATGCGCGTGAGCATGTCGGCGATCGGATCGGTCAGCACGCTTCTTCTCTCCCTACCAGCTGGACTTCGTCATGCCGGGGATCGCGCCCTGGTGCGCGAGCTCGCGCAGGCAGATCCGGCAGAGGCCGAACTTGCGGAAAACGGCACGCGGGCGCCCGCAGCGGTTGCAGCGGGTGTAGTTGCGCACCTTGAACTTCTGGGGCCGGCGCTGCTTGACGACAAGCGACGTCTTGGCCATCTAGTCCCTCCTCTGGCCGTCGCCGAAGGGCAGGCCGATCGCCTGCAGCAGCGCACGAGCCTGCTCGTCGGTCTGCGCGCTCGTCGTGATCGTCACGTCGAGGCCGCGGACCTGCTGGATGTCGTCGTAGTTGATCTCCGGGAAGATGATCTGTTCGCGCAGGCCCATCGAGTAGTTGCCGCGCCCGTCGAACGAGTTCGGGTTGAGGCCGCGGAAGTCGCGGATGCGCGGCAGCGCGATCGAGATCAGGCGGTCGAGGAACTCGTACATGCGGGCGCCGCGCAGCGTCACGCGCGCGCCGACCGGCATCCCCTCGCGCACCTTGAACTGGGCGATCGACTTGCGGGCGCGGCGCACCTGGGCGCGCTGGCCGGCGATGATCGTCAGCTCCTCGATCGCGGAGTCGAGCTGTTTCGCGTCCGTCTTCGCCTCGCCGACGCCCATGTTCAGCGTCACCTTCTGGATGCGCGGGACCTGCATGACGGAGTCGAGCCCGAGCTCGTCCTTGAGGCGCGCCCGGAGCTCGTTGTCGTAGAGGTCCTTGAGGCGCGCGCTGTATGTCTCGACTGCCGCCATTACTTGTCGATCTCCTGGCCGCAGCCCGGGCGCTTGCACACGCGGACGCGGATCTGCTTGTCCTTCACCTGCTTGACGACCGTCCCGACGCGGGTCGGCTTCTTGCAGGTCGGGCAGACGATCATCACGTTCGCCACGGGGAGCGGCGCCGGCTTCTCGATGATGCCGCCGGGGATGATCTGCGGGCCGCCCATGCGGCTCGCGTTCTGGATCGGGCGCGGCCGCTGGTGGCGCTTGACCACGTTCACGTTCTCGACGAGGACGCGGCCCTCCTTGGGCAGCGCCTCGATGACGCGGCCCTCCTTGCCACGATCCTTGCCGCGGAGGACGTGCACGACGTCGCCCTTCTTGATCTTCATCGTCTGAGCCACGTCTACAGCACCTCCGGGGCCAAGCTCACGATCTTCATGAAGTTCTTCTCGCGCAGCTCGCGCGCGACCGGCCCGAAGATGCGGGTGCCGCGCGGGTTGCGCTGGTTGTCGATGATCACGGCGGCGTTCTCGTCGAACGCGATCGTGGTGCCGTCGTCGCGGCCGAACGGCTTCTTCGTGCGGACCACGACGGCCTTCACGACCTCGCCCTTCTTGACCGCGCCCTGCGGCGTCGCCGTCTTGACGGTGCCGACGATGATGTCCCCGACCCGCGCGTAGCGGCGGTGGTGGCCGCCCATGACGCGGATGCAGAGCAGCTCGCGGGCGCCCGTGTTGTCGGCGACCTTGAGGCGGGACTCCTGCTGGATCACTGAACCTCGCCTCCCGTGCAGATCGTGCTCGATCGCCGCGAAACGCCCGCAGCGTAAGGACGCAGGGAGCCTTCGTAGCCGATGGCTACGGAGGCGACCGAGGACGCGGCGATGCGGAGCGTTGCAGCGCGCGAGCGAGTGCGAGATGTACGGGTGGCGGGGTTCACTTAGCCACCTCGACGATCTCCGCGAGGCGCCAGCGCTTGGTCGCGCTCAGCGGGCGGGTCTCGACGATGCGGACGACGTCACCGACGTTCGCGGAGTTCTGCTCGTCGTGCGCGTGGAACTTCACCGAGCGGCGGATCACCTTCTTGTACTTCGGGTGCGAGGTGATCACGTCCACCTTGACGACGATCGTCTTGTCCATCGCGCTCGAGACGACGACGCCGCGGCGCTCCTGGCTGCGGCCGCGCTCGTGCTCCGGCTTCGGCTGGCGGACGATCGGCTTGCGCGCGCCGGTGGACGCCACCCGCTGCGGGCGCGTCTTC
>JAFAIV010000366.1 GCA_019236545.1 Actinomycetota bacterium
CGGCGACGCGGTCGCCCGCCCGCTCGCGCGCGCGGTCGAGCGCGGCGGCGACGAAGCCCCGGAACAGCGGCGCCGGACGGGTCGGCCGCGACTTGAACTCCGGGTGGAACTGGCTCGCGACGAACCATGGATGGTCGGCCAGCTCGACGACCTCGCCGAGCCGCCCCTCCTGGAACGTCCCCGACACCACGAGGCCCGCCTCGACCAGCCGGTCACGGTAGGCGTTGTTGACCTCGTAGCGGTGGCGGTGGCGCTCGTGGATGGTCGGCTCGCCGTAGAGCTCTCGCGCCAGCGTCCCCTCCGCCACCTCGACCGCCTGCGCGCCGAGCCGCATCGTGCCGCCGAGATCCTCGATCCCCTTCTGCTCCGGAAGCAGGTCGATCACCGGGAACGGCGTCTCCGGATCCATCTCCGTCGAGTTCGCGCCCTCGAGCCCGACGACGTGCCGCGCGAACTCCGAGACCGCGACGTGCATGCCGAGGCAGATGCCGAGGTACGGGATCCGCCGCTCGCGCGCGACACGGCAGGCGAGGATCTTCCCCTCCCACCCCCGCGAGCCGAAGCCGCCCGGGACGAGGACGCCGTCGACGCCCTCCAGCAGCTCCGCGGTCTCCTCGTACGACATGTTCTCGGCGTCGACCCAGCGCACCGACACGGCGCAGCCGTTCTCGAGGCCCGCGTGCTTCAGCGCCTCGTGGACCGAGAGGTACGCGTCCTGGAGCTTCACGTACTTGCCCACGAGCGCGATCTCGACCGAGTCGCGGCGCCGGTCGATCCGGTCGAGCAGGGCGTCCCAGTCCGTCAGGTCGGGCGCGCCGACGTCGAGGCCGAGCTTCTCACAGACGAGCCGGTCGAGGCCCTCCTCGCGCAGCACGCGCGGCACCTGGTAAACGTCCGGCACGTCCGGCGAGGCGATGACGGCGCCCGGGTCGACGTCGGCGAAGAGCGCGATCTTGTCGCGGATGTCGCGCGAGAGCTCCTCGTGCGAGCGGCAGACGACGACGTCGGGATGGATACCGATGCGCCGGAGCTCGTTCACGGAGTGCTGAGTCGGCTTCGTCTTCAGCTCGCCAGCCGCCTCGATGAACGGGACGAGCGTGACGTGGACGTACATGACGTTCTCCGCGCCGACCTCGCGCCGGAACTGGCGGATCGCCTCGAGGAACGGCAGCGACTCGATGTCGCCGACGGTGCCGCCGATCTCGGAGATGACGACGTCGGTCGCGCTCGCCTCGGCCGCGCGGCGGATGCGCGCCTTGATCTCGTTCGTGATGTGCGGGATCACCTGCACCGTCGCGCCGAGGAAGTCGCCCTTGCGCTCCTTGCGCAGGACGGTGTCCCAGATCGCGCCGGCGCTGTGGCTCGCCGTGCGGAGGAAGTTCTCGTCGACGAAGCGCTCGTAGTGGCCGATGTCGAGGTCGGTCTCCGCGCCGTCCTCGGTGACGAACACCTCGCCGTGCTGGAACGGGCTCATCGTTCCCGGGTCGACGTTCAGGTACGGGTCGAACTTCTGCAGCTGGACCTTGAGGCCGCGGGCTTTCAGCAGCCTCCCGAGCGACGCGGCGACGATTCCCTTCCCGAGCGCCGAGACCACTCCCCCGGTGACGAAGACGTACTTCGGGGCCCGTGCGCTCACGGGACGCCAGGGTAGCAGCGGGTACGGATGAGACACTCTCCCCGTGCTCCGCGTCGCCGCCGCCGTCGTCCTCGAGGAGGGCCGCCTCCTGCTCGTCAGCAAGCACGCCGCTCCGAACGTCTTCTACCTCCCGGGCGGCAAGCCCGAGGACGGCGAGCCTGCGGAGGACTGCGTGCGGCGTGAGCTCGAGGAGGAGCTCGGGGTCACCCCGGCAGCGCTCGAGTTTCTCGAGACGGTGGAGGCCGAGGCCGCGCTCGAACGGTCGCGATGCGTATGGACGTCTACCGCGCGGCGCTCGCGGGCGAGCCGGCGCCGGCCGCCGAGATAGCCGCGATGACGTGGTACGCGGACGGCGAGCCCTTCGCGGGCCGGCTCGCGCCGGCGATCAGCGGCGGCGTCCTCCCCAGTCTCCGCCGCCGCGGGCTGGTCTAGTCCTCGGCCGCCCCGGTCTGGACGAGGTCGTGCAGGCGCGCGAGCGCGCGCGCCGGGAACGTCCGGCGGACGCCGATCAGCCACGGCACCTCGACGACGAGGGAGACCTCGGTCCGGTCGCGCTCGAGCTCGCGCAGCTCCAGCTCCGCGTCGATCTTGTCGCCCGTGAGCTGGAACGCGATCCGCGACATCGGCACGACGTCGAGGACGAGCAGCATCCCGGTCATGTTCGGCTTCCTGAGCAGGCTCGGCCGGTTCGGGCCGGCGACCTGCCAGCGCGCCCCCGGCGCGAAGCCACGCCGGTCCGGCTGGACGCCGGCGATCCCCGGCCACCAGTCGCCGAGGTGATGCGGCTCCGCGAGGAACGCCCAGACGTCCTCGA
>JAFAIV010000384.1 GCA_019236545.1 Actinomycetota bacterium
CCCGACTTCTCGCCGGCGGCCCGCTCGACCTCGTCGATCGACCGCCAGCCGGCGTGCTCGACCCAGCGAGCGCCGCGCTCGGCCAGGAGCTCGTCCACCGCCAGCGCCGGGACGCCCTTGCGCTCGAGCCGCCCCTGCGCCAGGTCCTCGAGCAGGTGGGCGACCGTCTCGGTCGCGTCCTTCTTGTTCGTGCCGATGACGCCGCTCGGGCCGCGCTTGATCCAGCCCGCGCAGTAGACGCCCGTGAGTGGATTCCCGTCGTCGCCGAGAACGCGGCCCTCCTCGTTGCGGATCGTCCCGCGGCTGTCGTCGAACGGCACCTCGGGGAGCGCAACGCCGCGGTAGCCGACGCTGCGGAAGACGAGGCCGCACGAGAGCGTCTCGAAGTCGTCCGTGGCGACGGCGCGCTCGTTCGGGTCGAGCTCGTTGCGGACGAGCCGGATCGCCTCGACCTTCCCGTCGCCGAGGAGCTCGACCGGCGACTGGAAGAAGCGCAGCACGAGCCGCTTCGGCTTGCCCTCGGGGACGCGCGCGGCGTACTCGCGCAGCACCTCGAGGTTCCGCTCGGCGTTGGTGTCCTTCGGCTGGGCGCCCTCGAGCTCGACCGGGTCGACGATCACGTCGGCGCCCGCGAGCTCGCCGAGCTCGATCAGCTCCGGCGTCGTGAACGCGGCCTGCGCCGGGCCGCGCCGGGCGACCATGACGATCTCCTCGATCCCGGAGCGCGAGATGGCGTCGATCGCCGCGTCGGTCGTGTCCGTCGGGGCGAGCTCCTCGGGCGTCAGCGCGAGCATGCGCGCCACGTCGACGGCCACATTCCCCGCCCCGACCACGACGACGCGCTCGACCGAGAGGTCGAAGTCGAGGTCCTGGTAGTCGGGGTGGCCGTTGTACCAGGCGACGAACTCGGTGGCGGGCCAGGAGCCGGGCAGGTCCTCGCCGGGGATGCCCATGCGCCGGTCCGACTGCGCGCCGACGGCGTAGACCACGGCGTCGTAGAGGCGCATCAGGTCGGAGTGGTGCAGGTCGCGGCCGATCTCGACGTTGCCGAGGAAGCGGAAGCCCGGCTGCTCGGCGATCTTCTCGAACGCGCGGGAGACGGACTTGATCTTCGGGTGGTCGGGCGCAACGCCCAGGCGGACGAGCCCCCACGGCGTCGGCAGCCGCTCGATCATGTCGACCTCGGCGCCGACCTCTGCGCCGAGCAGCGCGCCCGCGGCGTAGAACCCGGCGGGGCCGGAGCCGACGACGGCGACGCGGAATGGAGCCTCGCTCACGCCGTCGATGCTAGACGGGCGCGCGGCCGGGAGGATGCGGAGTTTTCCGCTAGTGGCTGCAGCCGGAGCCGCAGGCGTAGCCGCCCTCGCCCGGGTCGACGTCGTCCGCGACCTGGAACGAGTGGCCGCAGCCGCACGAGGCGACCGCGTTCGGGTTGTCGATCTTGAAGCCGGACTCCTGGATCGTCTCCAGGTAGTCGACGGTGGAGCCGCGCAGGTACGGGGCGCTGAACGGATCGACGACGACGGTGACGCCCTCGCAGTCGAACTCGTGGTCGCCCTCCTGGGCGCCGCGGTCGAAGCCGAGGCCGTACTGGAACCCGGAGCAGCCGCCGCCCTCGATCGCCACGCGCAGGACGGACACGTCCGTCTCCTGCTCCATCAGGCCGCGGATCTTCGCCGCCGCCGCGGGCGTCAGCGAGACGAGTTCGGTCGTGCGCTCCTGGATCTCGGTCATGGGCTCCATGCTAGCAACGTCATCGGTCTGCGAAGAGTTCCGCCGAAGTCGGGTTCGATACGAGTTTGTGACAGTCGTATCTCGCTTCCCTCCGGGCGTTCCGTTTCCCTTAGTGCCGCCGCGCGCGAGTTGATAACGTCACCGATTCGGTGGGTGGTTCCACGCGGGCGCACGGGGAAGGAGACGCCGGCTAGATGCTCGGCTCCTGGTTGCCATTCCTGATCTACGGCTTGATGGCGCTGGCGATCCCGGCGTCGATGATCGTCATGTCGTTCGTGTTCGCGCAGCGGCCGCAGCGGCGAACGCGCGCGCGCTTCGTCCCGTTCGAGTCCGGCGTCTCGCAGGGACAGATGAAGCCGCAGCGCTTCAACGTCAGCTTCTACCTCACCGCGATGCTCTTCATCGTCTTCGACATCGAGATCGTCTTCCTGTACCCGCTCGCGGTGCGGCTGCACGACCTCGGCTGGTTCGGCTTCGTCGAGTTCGCGTTCTTCGTCCTGATCCTGCTCGTCGCCTACGTCTTCATCTGGCGCAAGGGCGCCCTGGAGTGGTGAGTGGCCGACCGGCTTAGGGATTACGGGCTGCAGTCCGAGCGGCTGCTCTGGCCGACGAAGGGGCCGTCGAAGTTCGAGGAGGAGATGGGCGTCGACGAGCTCGAGAAGGCGCTCGGCTTGACGACCCTCGAGAAGGCGGTGC
Source organism: Actinomycetota bacterium (assembly GCA_019236545.1). Lineage (GTDB taxonomy): Bacteria > Actinomycetota > Thermoleophilia > Gaiellales > Gaiellaceae > Palsa-739. The sequence continues at coordinate 2,431 of JAFAIV010000384.1, forward strand.
GCTGGGCGCAGAACAAGTCGATGTGGCCGGACACGTTCGGGCTCGCCTGCTGCGCGATCGAGATGATGTCGATCGTCTCGTCGCGGTACGACCTCGCCCGCTTCGGGATGGAGGCGTTCCGCTCCTCGCCGCGCCAGGCCGACCTGCTGATCGTCTCCGGGCGCGTCGCCCACAAGATGGCGGCGCCGCTGCGCCAGATCTACGACCAGATGGTCGAGCCGAAGTGGGTCATCGCGATGGGCGTCTGCGCGAGCTCCGGCGGGATGTTCAACAACTACACGATCCTCCAGGGAGTCGACCGCATCGTCCCGGTCGACATCTACGTCCCCTTCTGCCCGCCGCGGCCGGAGGCGCTGATGGAGGGGATCATCCGCCTGCACGAGGCGCATCAGGCGGGCGTGCCGCCGGCCTACGAGCGGCGCGGGGTGGCCACGTGAGCACGTGGCAGGACGCGCCCGGCTACGTGGCGACGCGCGAGGGCTCGGACATGCCCACGGTGACGGTCGAGGCGGAGCGGATCCGCGACGCCTGCCTCTTCGCGCGCGACGAGATGGGCTTCGACATGTGCGTCGACGTCGTCGCCGCCGACTACCTCGGCTGGGGCCACAAGGGCGTCGCCGGCTACATCGGCACGGCGACGGGCCGCGACATCAACGCGCCGATGAGCCAGGGCTTCCAGCACCAGCCGGAGGTCAAGCCGAAGCGCTTCTCGATCAGCTACCACCTCCTCGCCCTGCGCCAGGGCGCGCCGCGCGTGCGGCTTCAGACCTGGGTCGACGACGGCGAGGCGGTGCAGAGCGTCGTCTCGGTGTGGCCGACCTGCGACTGGCACGAGCGCGAGCAGTTCGACCTGATGGGCATCCCGTTCGAGGGCCACCCGAACCTCGAGCGCCTCCTGATGCCGGACGACTGGGAGGGCCACCCGCTGCGCAAGGACTACCCGATCGGCGGCGAGCCGGTCCGGTTCTCGGAGGAGATGTAGGCGTGGCGGTCGCCCCCGAGAGACGGCGCGTGCGCCGCTGGCCGCTCGTCGGCGAGGCGCCCTACGAGGGCTCCCGCATCCCGGGGCGCGTGCCGACGATCCTCGACGTCCCGAACGACCTCGAGGACAGCGAGGACGTCTTCCGGATCAACTTCGGGCCGAACCACCCGTCGACCCACGGCGTCCTCCGACTGATCGTCGACCTCTACGGCGAGGACGTGGTCGGCCTGTCGGCGGTGATCGGCTACCTCCACACCGGCTTCGAGAAGACGATGGAGACGAAGACGTACTGGAAGTGCGTCACGTACCCGGAGCGCATCGACTACGTCGGCTACCAGAACAACGAGCTGGTCTTCGTGCTCGCGGTCGAGAAGCTGCTCGAGCTGGAGGTCCCGGAGAAGGCCGTCTGGATGCGGATGCTCCTCTGCGAGCTCAACCGCATCCACTCGCATCTCGTCTTCCTCGGCACCTCGGCCCTGGAGCTGGGTGCGATCTCGATGTTCTGGTACTGCTTCCGCGAGCGGGAGATGATCCTCGACCTGTTCGAGCTGGTGACGGGTCAGCGGATGCACACCCGGTACTTCCAGGTCGGCGGCCTCGCGGAGGACATCCCCGAGGGCTTCTTCCCCGAGTGCCGCAAGTTCGTCGAGTGGTTCCCGCAGGCGCTCGACGACTACCTCACGCTGCTCGACCGGAACCAGATCTGGATGGAGCGCACCCAGGGCATCGGCGTCATGTCCGGCCCGGACGCGATCGCGCTCGGGCAGACCGGCCCGAACCTGCGCGCGTCCGGCGTCGACTGGGATCTCCGCCGCGAGCAGCCGTACCTCGCTTACGACCAGGTCGACTTCCGCGTCCCGGTCTATCCCGAGGGCGACGTCTACGCGCGCTACCGCGTGCGCATGGACGAGATGGCGGAGTCCAACCGGATCGTCCGCCAGTGCCTCGACCGGCTCGAGCGGATGGAGGGCCTGCCGTGGATCGCGGACGACCGCAAGGTCGTGCTGCCGCCGCGTGAGGAGCTCCACACTTCGATGGAGTCCCTGATCCACCACTTCAAGATCGTCACCGAGGGCTTCCGCGTCCCGGAGGGCGAGGTCTACGTCGCGATCGAGTCGCCGCGCGGCGAGTCCGGCTGCTACCTCGTCTCGGACGGCGGCCCGAAGCCGTGGCGCGTCCATTTCCGCTCGCCGTCGTTCGTCGCGCTCGAGGCCACGCCCACGTGCGCGCGGGGGACGCTCGTCGCCGACCTGATCGCCGTGGTCGGCTCGCTCGACGCGGTCATGGGGGACACCGACCGGTGAGCGCGCTGTACGACGAGATCCAGGAGGTGCGCAAGCGCTACCCGCCGGGGACGCGCTCCGCGGTGCTGCCGGCACTGCGGCTGGCGCAGGAGCGGTACGGCTGGCTCTCGCGCGAGGCGATCGAGGAGGTCGCCGACGCGCTCGAGCTGACGCCGGCGTACTGCTTCTCCGTGGCGTCCTTCTACGACATGTTCCACCTCGAGCCCGTCGGGCGGCACACGGTCGAGGTCTGCACGAACGTCTGCTGCGGCCTGCTCGGCGCGCAGCAGGTGCTGGAGGCGTTCGAGCAGGAGCTCGGCGTCGCGCCGGGCGAGACGACGCCGGACGGCGAGATCACGCTGCGCGCGGTCGAGTGCCTCGGCGGCTGCTCGACGCCGACGATCGTCGCGATCGACCACCGCTACCGGCAGTCGGTCACGCCCGCGGACGTCCCCACGATCCTGGAGGAGTTGCGGAATGGCGGCGACTAGGGTCACCGTCGCCGACGGGCCCGCGCTCGTCCTCGCCGGCTACGAGGGGGAGCCGCTCCGGAGCCTCGCGTCCTACCAGGCGGCGGGCGGCTACGAGCAGCTCGCGCAGGCGCGCGCGCAGGACCCGCAGCAGGTGATCGGCGAGATCATCGAGTCGAACCTGCGCGGCCGCGGCGGCGCCTTCTTCCCGACCGGCCGCAAGGCGAGCTTCATCCCGACGCCCGACAAGATCGCGAAGCCGATCTACATCACGGTCAACGCCGACGAGTCGGAGCCGGGGACGTTCAAGGACCGCGAGATCATGCTCAAGGTCCCGCACCGGCTGATCGAGGGCTGCCTGATCGCAGCGCACGCGATCCAGTCGCGCAACGTCTACATCTACATCCGCGGCGAATACCTCGCGGAGTGGGAGTCGCTGCAGGGCGCGCTCGACGAGGCGCGCGCGGCGGGGATCCTCGGCGAGGTGGACATCGTCATCCACCGCGGCGCGGGCGCCTACATCTGCGGCGAGGAGACGGCGCTGCTCGAGTCGCTCGAGGGCAAGCGCGGCCAGCCGCGCTCGAAGCCGCCGTTCCCGGCGATCTCGGGCGTCTACGCGTCACCGACGCTGATCAACAACGTCGAGTCGATCACGACGATCCCCGCCGTGCTCGCGACCGGCCCGGCGGAGTACGCGAAGATCGGCGCGCCGCCGGACTCGACGGGCACGCGCCTCTTCTGCCTCTCCGGCAACGTCGAGCGGCCCGGCGTCTACGAGGCCCCGCACGGGATCACGGCGCGGCACCTGATCTACGACATCGGCGGCGGCGTCCCGGACGGCCGCGAGCTGAAGGCCGTGATGATGGGCGGCTCGTCGTTCCCGGTGATGACGCCCGGTGACCTCGACACCGCGCTCGACGCGAATTCGCTCGGCCAGAAGGGCTACTTCATCGGCTCGGGCGTCGTGACCGTGATCGACGATCGCAGCTGCATCGTCCAGTTCGCGCTGCGGGTCGCGCAGTTCTACATGCACGAGTCCTGCGGGAAGTGCACGCCGTGCCGCGTCGGGACGCGCTGGCTCGTCCAGATCCTCCGCGCGGTCGAGAACGGGACGGCCCAGGAGCGCGACCTCGAGCTGCTGCTCGACGTCTGCGACCGGATCATCGGCAAGTGCCTCTGCGTGCTCGGCGACTCGGCGGCGATGCCGGTCGCGAGCTGCGTGACGAAGTTCCGCGAGGAGTTCCGCGCCCACCTGGCGCAGGGCGGCTGCCCGTTCGGCGGCGACTCGACGCTCGACCATCTGTTCGCGCCGGTCGACCAGCACGCGCACACGCCGGTCGCGCAGGAGGCGCTCTCGTGAGCGCGCCCGAGCTCGTCCGCATCACCGTCGACGGCCGGGACGCGCACGTCCCGAAGGGCACAGGCCTGATCGAGGCCGCGCTCGCCGCAGGCGTCGAGATCCCGGTCTTCTGCTACGAGCCGCGCCTCGGCGCGCCGGTCGGCGCCTGCCGCATGTGCCTCGTCGAGGTCGAGGGCATGCCGAAGCTCCAGGCCGGCTGCACCCTGACCGCGCAGGATGGGATGGTCGTCCGCACGGCGGCCTCGTCGGAGAAGGCGGCCGAGGGCCAGAACGCGACGCTCGAGTTCATCCTCGTCAACCACCCGCTCGACTGCCCGGTCTGCGACAAGGGCGGCGAGTGCCCGCTGCAGGACCTGACGTTCCGCTACGGGCCCGGCAAGACGCGGATGACCTTCCCGAAGCTGACCTTCGAGAAGCCGATCCCGATCTCGCCGACGATCTCGCTCGACCGCGAGCGCTGCATCCTCTGCTACCGCTGCACGCGCTTCAGCGAGACGGTCTCCGAAGACGGGCAGCTCGTCGCCGCCAACCGCGGCGCGATGAGCGTGATCACGACCTTCGAGGACCAGCCGTACACGGGCGCGTTCACCGGCAACGTCACCGAGCTCTGCCCGGTCGGCGCGCTTCTGCCGACGCAGTACCGCTTCGAGGGCCGGCCCTGGGACATCGTCCAGGCGCCGACCGTCTGCGGCCTCTGCCCGGTCGGCTGCAACGTCAGCGCCACCGTCCGCGAGGGCAAGGTCAAGCGGATCCTCTCCCGCAACCACCCGGAGATCGACGAGGGCTGGCTCTGCGACAAGGGCCGCTTCGCGTTCACGCACCTCCGCTCCCCCGACCGCGTCGTCGACCCGATCCGGCGCGTGCGCCGCCGCGGCTTCGAGCCGGTCTCGTGGGACGAGACGCTCGACACGGCCGAGGAGCTGCTGCGCAACGCGAAGGGCCGGATCGTCACGGCGCTCTCCGGCTCCGAGACGGTGGAGCAGGCGTACGCCCTCGCGATGCTGCTGCGGCGCGGGCTCGACTCGCACCAGGCCGTGCTCCCGGAGGAGGTCTCGCCGGCACTCGACGCGTACCGCCTGCCGCTCTCCGCGATCCGCGATGCGCAGGCGATCGTCGTCCTCGGCGACGTGCCGGTCGTCGAGCGCGCGCCGGTCGTCGACCTCTGGATCAAGGCCGCGCGGCGCAACGGCGCGAAGGTCCTGCGCGAGGCGGACGAGCAGGCGCTCGCCGGCCTCGACCGCATCGTCCTGATCTGGAGCGGCCCCGGCGGCCGCGGCGGCGCGACCGTCGCAGCGCTCGCCGAGAAGCTCGGCCTCGCCGGCAAGGACGGCTCTGGCGCGTTCTACCTCCCCGAAACCCCGAACGGGCGCGGCGTCGCCGACGCCTGGTCGGCGTGCTGCGACGACGAGGGCAACGAGGGCGAGGGAATCGGGCTGCTGTTCGTCTCGGGCGACGAGGCGGCGGGGAACGAGGCCGTCCGCGCGCTGGCCGAGCAGGCGGAGGCCGTGATCGTCGTCTCGATGTTCCACGGGCTCGCCGCCGGGTGGGCCGATCTCGTCCTCCCGGGCACGAGCTACCTCGAGCGCGACGGCACGGTCGTCAACCTGGAGG